>CBFGPU010000152.1:0-6406 GCA_965650715.1 uncultured Haloferula sp.
CTCCCTAGCCGCCCTCACTCTCGTCTCAAAACCCCCTTCAGCCGGTGGATTGATCCACCCACAACCGCGGCTTCCGGGGCAAGCAGGCTGATCCACGGCGTCTCCATCTTGGTGGTTCAATCTCTTCGCGCAACGGCACTTTGATTGATGATTGACCCCATCGGTCCGTTCCAAATTGCGTCCTCCGGACCGATCATGGGCGGTGCGAACGCACCTTCCTGAATTGCAAGATTGGTGATTGATGATTTCCCCTCTCACCTCCCCGCCCTCACCCCATCCGCCGCCTTCCAAAACTCCTTCCCCACCGGCGTCGAATGATCCACCAGCAACCACAGCTCCCGCGCCAGGGACGCCTGCGTGATCAGATCCGGCGCGGGTGACTTCTTCCACGCCTCGTAGTGCGCTTCCGTGTTCCGGATCGCCCGCTTCAGATACACGTCCTGCCCGGTGTGCCGGTAGAGTTCCAGATCCGCCTCCACCATCAGGTGCGCCCACTTGATCGGGTCGCGGTAAACCTTGGCCCCTGATCTAACAGACTTTCCGCCGCCTTCCCCATCCGCAGCGCCTCATCCAGATAAAAGACTTCTCCCGTCCGCGTGTGCAGCGCGAGGAAGTTCCGCAGCATCAGCCCCGAGTTATAGGTGAGCTGCCCCTTGTTGATCTGCCCGCTCGCCACGTCGATGTTGTCCCAGAACAGCCCGTTCTCGCCCTGCAGCGTCTTGACCGTCCACACCACGATCTTCTCGCCCTCCGCGTTCCACTTCGCCGCGTCCGCCTCCTTTTTGAAGCGCGCGAGCCGGAAGCAGCCCAGCGCCGCGGGCGCGTTCACGCAGGTGTTCTTGTCGCCGTCCTTGTGCTGTTCGTGCCACCAGATCCCGCCGCCCGCTTCTTCATCCCAACCGCTCACCACGAACTCCAGCGTTTCCTCGGCGCGTTTCAGGTACTTCGACTCCTTGGTCACCTCGTAGGCTTCGAGGAAGGTCAGCACCATCCACGCGTTGTCGTCGTAGTACTTGTCGCTGCCGCCCTGCGTCCGCGCCGGCTCGTAGCCCGGGATCTTCGCTTTCACATCCCAGTAGGCATCCATCGCCTCGAAGAAGTCGCGCATCACCGGCCGGTACTTCTTGTCGTGCCGCGCCGCGCCCACCAGCGAGGAGAACATCACCCCGCAGCCCCAGATCAGATCGGGATCCTTGCCGCCCGCCTTCCCGGCATAAAGCCCGGACTTCCGGTCCCGGAAGTTCTCCTGGATCGATCCCGATACCTCCTGCGCTTTCTCCAGGTACGGAGAGGTCTGGGCAAGGAGCGGAGCAACCGCCGCCATCAAAGCAAAGCCAACGCGCAGGATCGGATTCATCGGGGGAAGAGGTCGGGGACGCCGCCTACCAGACCTATTCCGGCATCGCCGGTCCAGCCTCGGCCGCGAAACTCCCGACGATGTTCCGGAAATCCGTCTCCGCATCCGCGTGCTGGGAGGCCCCCGTCCACAGCAGCAGTTGGTAATAGGTGCTGCGCGTTTCCACCAGCACCTGCTCGTAGGCGAGTTCCTGGTCTCCCTTCGTTCCCGTGACGGTCCTGCGGATCGCCTTGTAGCCCCCGATCTCCACGTTCTCGGGCTCGGAGACCTTCGGGTCCTTGAGCGCCCCCTTCAGCCCCTCCGTCACGAATTTGTCGAAGTCCGCCAAGCTCCCCGGATAGCTCGCGCGCCCGGTCGGCAGGACCATCGCATAACGCTCCTGTGCCTTGCTTCCCGCCGCCAGGATCGCCGCCGGATGCAGGTCCGGTAGGGACGACCAGGAGCCCGGAATTTTCACCGACACCCGCCCGTCGCTGCTCGAAATCTCGGTCGGCATCCCCAGCGACTTCCCGCTCTTCGCCGCGCCGGCCAAGGCCTCCGCCACCATGCTCACCGCTCCCGCCAGACTTCCCAGCATCGCCACGCACGAAAGGAATGCCGTGATCGTCCAGCCCCGCGTCCGGTGCCGCGACGCCTTCACCAGCGAGATGCAGAAGACCGCGAAGGCCACGCACCCGAACCCGATGACAGCCACCAATCCCAGCAGGCGTCCGTAGGCTTCCCCCGCTTCAGGGGACACCGTGTCCGCAAGAAAATTCATCCGTCTTGGGTTACCCCTCCCCTCCCGGTCTCACAAGACAAATGGCCCTCCGGGATCGCGGGGGGCAAAATCGATGCTTGCCATTTTCACTTTGTATCACAAAGTTAATTCCAGCCTTCACTTCGACTGCTCCGGCGCGCCCTTAAACTTTGCCATACAAAGTTCATGCAAGCAAACCTTCTTCCCTCTCTCGAGGTCCGTTTCGCCCTTGCCAAGGGCCACGGCGACGAAACCCGCAAGGCCCTGGCAAAACTCGACCTCCGCCTGAAACGTGGCCCCGTCACCATCCTCGGCCCTCTCGCGCCGGATACCGCCCTCTGCGAAGCCTACCGCCGCCGCGGCATGCTCGAAGGCTCCCCCACCGAATACCGCGCCCCCACCCACACCGTCGTCGTCCCCCTCACCGGCCTGCCGAAAGCCTGCATCCGCCGATGGCGCGAAAACGGTCACGACCTCCTCGACCTCACACTGCCCGCCATCCGCCGCGCTCAGACCGCCCTCGGCCTCCTCTCCCTCGAACATTGCTCGCCAATCATCATAGGCCACCATGATGACCCGGAAGCCCTCGCCATCGCCGGCGAAACCCTAGGCTGCAAGGTGCTCGAAGACGCCGACCAAGCCGCCGCCCTCCCCTTCGCCCCGAAGCTCGGCCTCGTCTGCCAAACCACCATCTCCAAGCGCCGGGCCCACGCCGTGGCCGAGGCCCTGCGCCTCCGCCACCCGGACAGCCGCATCGTTTTCCTCGATACGACCACCCCCGCCATGACGGAGCGGGAGCGGTCCGTGGACGGGCTCAGCCGCTGGGCGGATTCCATCATCGTGGCCGGGGAGAGGAACGACTCCTCCGTCCGCGCCCTGATCGAAGCTGCCCGGCGGTTGGGCCTCGCCGCCCACGCCGTGCCGAATGCCGGAGCCCTCGACCTCCGCGACTTCACCGGCTTCCACCGCATCGGCATCACCGCCGGCGAGTTCTCCCCCGACGCCGTGGCCGAGGGAATTGCCGCCCGCCTGGAGACCGAAGCGACGGCGGAGGGCTAGGATTCGGCTTTGCGGCGCGGGAAATCCGTGGTTTCTCCTCCCCCGCCTGCCATGTCCGACAAGCTCGCCGAGATCATCGCCACCAAGCGCCAGGAAGTCGAAGCCCTGATGCCGCGCGCCGCGCACCTCCGCGCCGCCGCCCTCCAGCGCAACGAGTTCCGCGGCTTCCGCGCCGCCCTCGACCGCGGCCCGGACCGCCTCGGCGTGATCGCGGAAGTGAAAAAGGCCTCCCCCTCCGTCGGCCTCATCGACCCGAATTTCGACCCCATCCGCCAGGCGAAACGCTATCTCGACGGCGGCGCTTCCTGTCTCTCGATCCTCACCGACGAGAAATACTTCCAAGGCTCCCTGAGCTACCTCTCGAAGATCTCCGAATTCTCCGATGCCCCCCTGCTCCGCAAGGACTTCACCATCCACCCGGTCCAGATCCACGAGGCCGTCGTCGCCGGGGCTGATGCGATCCTGCTCATCGTCGCCGCCCTCGACGACGATCTCCTCAAGCGCCTCTACGGAGAGGCCAAGGACCTCCAACTCGACGTGCTGGTGGAAGTCCACAATCTCCCGGAAATGGAGCGCGCCATCGAGGTCGGTGCCGACCTGATCGGCATCAACAACCGCAACCTCAAGACCTTCGAGATCGACCTCGCCACCACCGAGGATCTCGCCGACGAGGTCTCGGACGACGTGATCCTCGTCTCCGAATCCGGTCTTCGCACTGTCGAGGACGTCCAGCGCGCCCTCGACGCCGGTGCCAATGCCGTCCTGATCGGCGAATCCCTGATGCGCGCCCACAACCCGGCGGAGGAGATCGAGGCGTATTTGGAGCTTAGGGCCTTGTGAGGGCTTGCGCGCGGACGCTTCGCGGGCATGCTCCCGCGCGTTGTGAATCCCATTCCGGTCGAACCGTCGTTCGAAGATTTCGCCAAGCTGGCCGCACAGGGCAATGTCATCCCCGTGTACACGCAGCTCGCCGCGGACTTCGAGACGCCGCTGTCGGCGTACCTCAAGGTGCGCGACGCGCGTCATTCCTTCCTGCTCGAGAGCGCTGAAAGCACCGACAAGAGCGGACGATGGTCGATCATCGGCAGCGGCCCGCGCCGCGTCATCGAGGCCCGCGGCAAGGACCTCGCCATCAAGGAAGGCTCGCACGTCGAGCACGTGACGGTCGAGGACGACGTGCTCGCCGCGCTGCAGCGCCACATGGGCGGCTACAAGCCCGTGCTCCACGGCAACCTCCCGCCCTTCTGCGGTGGCCTGGTCGGCTACCTTTCCTACGATGCCGTCCGCCAGTTCGAGCCCACCGTCCCGCCCGCTCCGAAGGACGAACTCGGCATCCCGGACGCCGTCTTCCTGCTCGCGGACACGCTGATCGTCTTCGACCAGCGCCTGCGCCGCCTGCAGATCATCGCGAATGCCTTCACCGGCGATCACGCCACGCTCGAAGAGGCCTACGCCGCCGCCCGTTCCAAGGTCGCCGCGCTGGTCGAGATGCTCAACCGTCCGCTCCACGTCCCGGCCCTCAACGGCCTCGCACCGGTCGAACCCGAGAAAGCGGAAAGCAATACGACCCAAGCGGAATACGAGGACATGGTCCGCCGCGGGAAGGAATACATCGCCGCCGGCGACGTGTTCCAATTCGTGCCCAGCCAGCGCTTCGCCGCGGATTTCCACCGCTCTCCGGTGGATCTCTACCGCGCGCTACGCCACGTGAATCCCTCGCCCTACATGTTCATCCTCGAGCTCGGCGACTTCTCCCTCGTCGGTTCCTCGCCGGAAGTCCACGTCCGCGCCATCGGCGGCCGCATCGACATTCGCCCGATCGCCGGCACCCGCTGGAGAGGCAAGACACCGGAGGAGGACGACGCCCTCGCCGCCGAGCTACTGGCCGATCCGAAGGAACTCCTCGCCGACCAGAAGGAACGCGCCGAGCACCTCATGCTCGTCGATCTCGCCCGCAACGACGTCGGCCGCATCGCCGAACACGGCAGCGTGAAGGTCGACGACTTCATGATCATCGAGCGCTACAGCCACGTGATGCACATCGTCTCGAACGTGACCGGCACCCTCGACGCCAGCCACAGCTCCTACGACGTGCTGCGCGCCACCTTCCCCGCGGGAACCGTCAGCGGTGCCCCCAAGATCCGCGCCATGCAGGTCATCAACGAGCTGGAGAAAAGCAAGCGCGGAGCCTACGCTGGCGCGGTTGGCTACTTCGGCTTCGATGGCAGCCACGACTCCTGCATCACCCTGCGGACCTGTCTCCTCAAGGACGGCAAGGCCTACGTGCAAGCCGGTGCCGGCGTCGTCGCGGACTCGGATCCGACCTACGAATACAATGAGACCGTGAACAAGGCCAAGGCCCTCCTCCGCGCCATCGCCCTCGCCAAAACCCTCTCCGACTGAAGGCCTTCATTGGCATTTGGAACTTCTCACTTGGAACTTCCGCTCCCATGCTTCTCATCATCGATAACTACGACTCCTTCACCTACAACCTCGTCCAGTACTTCGGCGAGCTTGGCGCGGAGATGAAGATCGTGCGCAACGACGCGCTGACGGTGGAAGACGTGAAGGCCCTCAAGCCGGAACGCATCTGCATCTCGCCCGGCCCCTGCACTCCGAACGAAGCGGGGATTTCCTGCGAACTCATCGAAAAGATGGGGGCTACCACCCCGATCCTCGGCGTCTGCCTCGGCCACCAGTCCATCGGCCAGGTGTACGGCGGCCATGTCGTCCGCGCCGACCGCCTCATGCACGGCAAGACCTCGCCGATCCTCCACGAGGGCAAGAGCGTCTTCGCAGGATTGCCGAGTCCCTTCGAGGCGACCCGCTACCATTCCCTCATCGTGAAGCGCGAGACCCTCCCGGATTGCCTGGAGATCACCGCTTGGACCGCCGAGGGCGAAATCATGGGCCTGAAGCACAAGCAGCACCCCGTCCATGGCGTCCAGTTCCACCCCGAATCGATCCTGACGCAGGACGGCAAGCGGATCCTGGAGAATTTCCTGGGGTTCTAAGAGCAGGCCCCCTCACTCCCCCATTGCCCTCGGCACCGGGCCTGCTTGAATGCGGCGGATGACGCACGACGACCGGGAGTTCCTTTTCAAGCTGCTGCAAACCCCCAGCCCCACCGGCTTCGAGATGCCCGGTCAGCGCGTCTGGGCCGATTACCTGAAACCGATCGCCGCGGAGGTCGCCTGCGACGCCTATGGCTCAACCTGGGCCACCCTGCCCGGGAAGTCGGAGAAGACCGT
>CBFGPU010000153.1:0-6403 GCA_965650715.1 uncultured Haloferula sp.
CCGCGAGGAGATCGTGGATATTCCCGTTTACGGCCAGATCGCCGCCGGGATGGCGGGCGAGGTGGAGCAGGAGCGCCAAGGTTGCGTCTCGATCGATATCGCATCGATCGGGATTCCGCGCAGCGCCCGCACCTTCGCCCTGAAGGTCCGCGGCGATTCCATGATCGATGCCCATATCTGCCATGGCGATACGGTGATCCTGGAATTCCGCGAGCCGCGCGATGGCGACGTGGTGGCGGCCTTGATCGACGGTGAAACGACCCTCAAACGCTTCGTGGTGAACAAGGGTAAGCCATACCTCCACGCCGAGAACGAACAATTCCCCGACCTCATTCCGGCACGCGAACTCATCATCCAGGGAGTGATGGTCGCCCTGCTGCGGAAAGCGGCCTAACCGATTTCCCCCCGGACTCAGGCACGCTGGACCCGGCGAGTTCCTCCCCCTCGCCGGATCCAGTCGCGCCTTTTCCGGAGCCTTCCGAGTGCTAGTCGCGGATGCGGCGGTAGCGCCACGGGCTGTAGCCGCGCTTCAGCAGGTAATCCTTCGGAATCTCCGCGGCATTCACCCGCCAGACGGGGAAGGGGCCCGCTTCGTACACGTGGACCGACTTCCCGGGCTTCGACCACTTGGCGAATAGAACGACGTGCTGGTGATTCAGAAGGATGTCGCCGGCTTTCAGGTCGTCCCAAGAGTCCAGCTTGTCGCAGATCGAAGGCAGCTCTTTGGTTGAACAGGGCTTCGACAAACGCCAGCAGCGCGAGACGAATCCCGAGCAATCGATGCCGCAGGCTTGCCGGCTTGTCGCGGCATCGCCAAAACGGCGCTTCTCGGCGGTCGAGATGTCGCCGGCTGCTTCTCCGCGCGCGAGGGAGGCGACGAATTCCTTGGGCGTATCAAAGCCGCCCCACTGATAGGCCACACCGCGTGCCTCGCGACCCGTCTTCCACCAGCCGTTCGAGTAGCCGTGGCTGGACAAGCTCGTGTCCGGCGTGTGGACCGTCACCCCGTTCTTGTCCTTCCCGTGCAGGACATGCCGTTGCTCCGGGGTCCAGCTCACGCGGCTGTAGGTATAGGCGGTGGAGATGGCATCCATGCGGCGGACGCTTCCCGCAGGGCCGGCGATCGAGAGGTCGGTGCTGGGCTCGTTCGCGCAATGACAGAGGAGCGGCAGAACCAAGGCGAGGCAGCATCGGGAGAACACGCTGCGGAGCATGCCCCGGTAGGGCGGATTGAAAATCCTCAATTCGAAGTTCTCTGCCTGCTTGGCATTTCAGGCCGGGGATAGAAGTCTCCGCACGTGGAGATCCGCCCCATCGGCATCGTGCGTTCCTGCTTCGGCGGGAAATTCGCCGTGCCTCGTCAGCCCGGTCTTTGTCCCAGCGCTTGGGGCGAACTGGTCTTCGAGCCCGATTTCCGGCAGGCCGAGGCCCTGCGGGGGATCGAGGGCTTCTCCCATCTCTGGCTGATCTTCGGTTTCCATCTCACGGCGGACGCGGGCTGGAGCCCGACCGTGCGCCCGCCGCGTTTGGGTGGAAACGAGCGAGTCGGAGTCTTTGCCTCCCGCTCGACCTTCCGTCCGAACGGGCTTGGGCTCTCCCTTGTCCGTTTGGACGGTGTCGAACCGCGCCCCGGTTTGGGAAAGGTGCTGCTGCTCGGGGGCATCGATCTGGCGGACGGGACACCCGTGTTCGATATCAAACCCTATCTCCCTTACGCCGAAGCCCTGCAGGACGCTCGCGCCGGATTTGCCCCGGACGCCCCCGGGCGGCTGACGGTGGATGGCAGCGGCGTCGAGGAATTCGCCGCCCTGCCGGCGCGGTCCCGCAGGGTCATTGTCGAAGCCTTGTCCCTTGATCCCCGACCGCCTGCCGCCCGGGATGAGCCGGGCCGGACACACGGAGCACCGCTCTGCGGACTGGAGGTGAAGTTTCAGGTTATGGCGGGCATCTGCCGGATCGTTTCGGTCGAGCCCTCCGAAGGTTCGGGATTGAAAGGTTAAGAGAACTAAACTATTCTCCCGCCCATGTGCGGGAAACCCATCTTGTTCCTCCTTGCCAGCGCAGCGCTGGCTGGTCTGACCGCTTGCAAGGACCGTAAGGAAGCCGCGAAAGAGGAGTTGAAGGAGAAGGGCTACGATCTCACGCCGGAGGCATTTTTCCGCGCGGCGGAAAGCGATGACCCCGCGATGCTCGGAGAGCTGATGAAGCACGGCATCGCGGCGGACACCCGCAATTCCTCCGGTGATACGGCCCTTCATGCCGCGGCGGTGGCCGGGATGAAGAAGTCGGTCGATTTCCTGCTGGAGAAGGGGGTGCCGGTCGATGTCACCGGGGCGGAGGAGCGCACCCCGCTGATGGCCGCGGTCGTCAACGGCAGCCCATCCATGGCGCGTTATCTCCTTTCGCGGAAGGCCGATCCGAGGAGAAAGGACGCGCAGGGCTTCACGCCGCTGATGCTAGCGGTGACGAGGGGCCGTCCCGGGATGGTCGCCGAACTCGCCCCGCACGACCGGGAGAACCTCGATGCCGCCCTGCTGGTGTCTGCTCTGGAGGGCCGCGCCGGGGCGATCGACGAACTCACGAAGTATGGCGCTTCAATTTACGCGCGCATGGATGACGGCCGGACCGCACTGATGCTCGCCGCGGAAAACGGGAATCTGGAGGCGGTGGACATGCTGCTGGAGATCGGTGCCAACCGTTTCTCGATGGACGATCAGGGGCGGATCGCGGCGGACCTCGCGCGTGGGGCGGGGCACGAGGAGTTGGCATTGCGCCTTGCCGAGGCTCCGGCGGAGGAAGAATTCGGACTCGAAGAGCCTGCCGACCTAGGCGCGGAAATGATGGCGCTGATGGCTGCGGCGGATGCCGGGGCGGGCATGGTGGACGGGCACGCGGGTGCGGATCCCGGAAGTGCGGGCCCGTCCGCCGCTGGCGAACGTCCGTCGGGCAATCCGGCACCGGTGCCGGGCGGTGGAACTTCCGCTGCCCGCACCGCGCCGTCCTTGGAAGGCAGCATCGTGAAGTCTCCGCCGTCGCCGGCAACGGGCCAAGCCGCCACCGCTCCGCTGATCATGCGAGCTTACCGCCAGAAGGAACTGCCGCTGCGGGTGGAATCCGTTTCCGGCCGGTCCGCGAAACTCCGGGTCGCAGGCGGCGGCGTGGCGGAGGTCGGCCAAGGTGCCACGGTGCCCGGTTCCCGCCTCTCGGTCGTCCGCGTCCAGCGCCGGATGCAGCAATTGAAAGACAGCCCGGCCGGGCCGGTGGAAGTCGGGGTGGTCGAGCTCGAAGATCCCGCCACGGGCCGTCGCCGGGAACTCGTTTCCGGCCTCGACCCGACCGCCCACGACCCCGTCGCCCTGGTCGAGGACGGCTCCGGAAACCGCTACGTGGCCCGGGCGGGCCAGAAATTCCGCTCGTCCGAGGGGGAGGAATTCACCGTCATCGATGTCAGGCCGAATCAAATGGTGATTGAGAATCGCAGCAAACGTGAAGTAATAACAGTCCCGCTCCGCGGCCCGCGGGGTTGATCCACCTCCTGACATGCCCGCCAAGACGATCGCACCGGGAAATCCGGTGAAGCAATTCTCCGTGCTGCTTCCGAACCGTGCCGGAGCTCTCGCATCGCTGGTCAAACTCTTGCGTGCCGCCGCCATCGAGGTGGTCGGCATCAGCGTGCAGGATTCGCGGGATGCCACCATCGCGCGCCTGGTCGTGACCGATCCGGACACGGCGGAGCAGATTTTCGTGGAGAAGGGCATCCCGCACACGACCTGCGAACTGGTGGTGATCTCCCTCCGCGAGTCCGGCCCGGAGCTCCTGCCGGTGCTCGATACCCTGATGGTGGCGGAGACGAACATCGACTTCGCCTACGCGCTCATGCCCTCGCCGCATGGTCACACGCTCCTGGCCTTGCACGTGGAGGACTACGATTTCGCCATCGGCGTGCTCAACAACGCCGGCTTCAAGCTCGTGTGCCAAGAGGAGCTCAGCCGCTAGGCCCACCCGGCTACCGCTTGTTCGGCAGGATCCCGTCCGCCGGTGGCTGGCCCTCGGGATCATCGGGAGGGAATTCGATCTTCTCTTCCGGCAGGGGCGCGAGATCCTCCGGCTTGGCGACGGCGATCTTGAGATAGCGCGAGAAGGCGGCGGCTTTTCCTTCGCTGGCACCTTCCATCGCTTTCAGATGCTCCGCCTTGTGCCGCTCGAACAATCCGTGCCAGACTTGGAAGACGTCCGGATGCTCCTCGCCACCGAAGCCAAGCGGCTTGAGCCGGTCCGCCAAGGTCTTGATCTGCCCGGTATCCCGGCTTGCGGCCAGGAGAATGAGCGCTTCGCCCTCGCCGCGCACGGTGATTTCCTTTTCTCCCGGAGTGACCTCGGATTCCATGGGATAGACCCAGGCACGCGCCTCGAACGGCTTGCCGGCGGACCGGCCGTTCAAGATCAGGATGCGGCGATCCTCCACCCGCACCTTCGAGTCGTGTTCGGTAGGAAGCGTCACGCGGAAGTTCAGGGCACCCGGCTTGTCCGTGCGCAGGTGCGTCACGATCACGTTGTCCGCGCGTGAGGCGAAGGTGGTCCATGTAAAGCCCGCGCCGCCGCGCTGGAATGTGGTCACCACGGTGCCCTCCGCGAGATTGAGGGTCCGCTTGTAGCCCGACACGCGAGCGTCCTTGTTCCCGAGCCATTCGAGCGAGAAATGGAACCAGGCGGGACCGCAGAAGGCATTGCCCGGGACGGCGGTCGTGGCGGGATGCTTACCGCCCGGCGGAAAGATCGCCATGGGCTCGATCCCGGTACGGCCCTTGACCTTGGCGCGCAAGGAGCCGTTTCCGATCGGGAATGCCAGTTCCGCCTGCTTTGCGGGCTTCTCGAAGACGATCTCCTCACCCTGCGCGAGTGCGAGCGGGAGCAAGAGCACCGGAAGCCACTTCATGCCTCCATGAACTCACGCCGGGCGGCAAATTCAAGTGCGGGCTCCGGAGAAAGTATCGAATCCTTCCTGCCGTGCGAGCGAGCGACGCGCCAGACGGAGATTGCGGACGGCGATGGCGATCGAGGCAATCGCCGCGGCGAGGGCGAAAACGACGATCCATGTGATGAAGAAGGCAGGGTCGTTTTGCTCGGAGAGCCAATAGAGGCAGCCGGGGATCGCCGTGATGCCGAAGAGGATCACGAAGGGCCAACAAGCGAGATGCCAGTGCGGGTAGGAGGGACGCATCAGCAGCATGCCCACCGCGATCCACGCAATCACCCCCGTGATGCTAGGAACGGTGGCGGCCGCAAGCATGGTCGATTCCATGAAGGAGGCGTGGCCGATTGCTTCGGCCACGGCGACGAAGACGAAGGCGGCGGGGAGCGCCAGGAGGGTGGCGAAGGCGAACAGAAGCCAATGTCCGGCCTTGGTTCTACGCGCGAGTTCGGGATCGGGACTCGATGAAGTCATGCGGCGAAGGAAGCCGCCGTGCGTGAGGCAATGAGGAACGGTGCGTGAAATCCACCGGGACTTCCGGTGAAGGCGCGCCCGGGCATGTGCGCTGCGGATAGCCGGAAGTGCAGGGTGCAGTCGCGCCCGGTGCTAGACGCCCGCGGGCCGCTTCGTCATAGACTGTGCCATGCCGAACCCTTGGACCGGAAAAGGAAATCCCTACACCCGCACGGAGGTGCTGGAGCGCCTGCACGACACGCTTTCGAAAGGCTTGCCGATCATCGCCGCCGGAGCGGGCACAGGTATTAGCGCGAAGTTCATCGAGAAGGGCGGAGCGGATCTGATCATCATCTACAACTCCGGCCGCTTCCGCATGGCGGGCCACGGCTCCACCGCGGGCCTGATGGCCTATGGCGATGCGAACGCCGTGGCGATGGAGATCGGTGAGTTCGAAGTCCTGCCCGTGGTCGAAGAGGCGCCCGTCATCTGCGGTGTTCATGCCACCGACCCCCGTCGCCGCATGTGGCACTGGCTGGGGAAGGTGAGGGATATGGGCTTCAGCGGCGTGAACAATTTCCCGACCCATTGCATCGTCGATGGCAAGTTCCGCCAGATCCTCGAGGAGACGGGGATGAGCGTGAAGAAGGAGTTCGAGATGGTCGCACTGGCGCGCAAGATGGATCTCTTCAGCATCGTGTATGTCGATGCCCCGGAGGAAGCGAAAGCGATGGCCGAAGCCGGTGCTGACGTGATCATCGCCCACGTGGGAACCACCGTCGGCGGCTCGATCGGGGTGGTGGACGCCACGATGTCCCTCGAGGAAGCCGCCAAGCGGACGCAGACGATCATCGATGCCGGACGCACGGTTCGTGACGACATCATCTACCTCAGCCACGGCGGGCCGATCAACACGCCGGAGGATGCCGCCTACATCAACGAACATACCGACGCGGTCGGATTCGTGGGTGCCTCCTC
>CBFGPU010000154.1:0-6399 GCA_965650715.1 uncultured Haloferula sp.
GGCCCTATGGGACGACGTGAAGGACCGCCTGAAATCGAGCGCCTTCGGTCTTTCCGGCGGCCAGCAACAGCGGCTTTGCATCGCCCGCACCATCGCCACGAAGCCGGACATCATCCTGATGGACGAGCCCTGCTCGGCCCTCGATCCGCTTTCCACGCTGAAGGTCGAGGAACTCCTGTTGGAGCTGAAGCAGGAATATACGATCGTCATCGTCACCCACAATCTCGCGCAGGCGAGCCGCTGCTCCGACAAGACCGCCTTCTTCTACCTGGGCAAGCTGATCGAACACGGCGAGACGCAGAAGATGTTCGCGACCCCGACGGTGAAGCAGACGGAGGAATATGTGTCGGGGGCTTTCGGGTGAGGAAATAGGGCTTCCAACGCCGCTCCTGCCGGTGAGGCCGTGAGAAGGGAAGATCCCTACTTCCTCGACAGGGTCTTCGTGATGCAATGGACCGATCCCCACCCGATAGCGAGATCTTCCAGCCCGTCCATCTGATGTACGGTGAAACCGAGCGTTTCCCACGCGGCCTTCGCCGCTTGGTCGAGTGCTTGCCTCTTTTCTGGAGTTCCTTCGTAGTCCAGCACCCAATCCCTCGTTGAGTAGTAATCCACTTCGTCGGAAAAGGTTGGGAGGAAGACGTTCGAGCGCCCTCCATAGTTCTCAACGATGGAATTATTGAAGGAGAGGTAGTAGTAGCGGATGTTCTCCTCGCCCGATTCGCGGAGCATGCGAATCCGGGCGGGTAGCAGGGGGATTCTGACGACATCGAACACGGCGGCCAGTTGGTCGGCGGCTTCATCAAAATAGATATCATGGTCCGTCGGCTTCGAAGCTTCCCCAACGGCTGCACGTCCGAGTCGCGGGCTGCCGACGGCCACGATGTCGCGACCCGCGCCGTTTTTCTTGCCTGTGGGGGTGATGTACATGTCGATGTGAAAAATCGGCTGGAAATAACCGCCGCCGAGATATTCCCGGTGCTCCTCGGGGATGATCTCCGCGCGGCCTACCGAGATGACGGGTTTGCCGAGAAGGGCCTCGAAAGCAGCAAGAATCTTCTCCCCGGTTTCAAGGTGAGCCCGCCCGAAGTTCTCCTCGATGTAATCCTTCCCGATCAGGATGTAGTCGCCAGCCTCAAGGACGTTCCCGCCTTGGAAATAGAGGTAGGACTGGAGGGCGGATTTGTCGGTTTGTGCGGAGATATCATCGGCGATCGTGGGATCATCGTAGCGGGGGAAGTGGACGCCTTCGCAGAGGATCGGTTTCCCAGCGTCGTCTTTTAGAGCCACGTAGGCATCCTGTGCCCAAATCGAGTAGTTGAAGGTGGATATGCTGATCGAATAGCGTTCCGGGGGAATGGCGGCATCTTCAAACCATGATCTCACTTGTTTCACCTGTCGCGGCTGGCAGAGCATGGTGAAGTGCCGCTCCCGATCCGCCGCATACATGAGTCCGGTCAAGGCCCTTAGATGGCGTTCATCCCAGGGATCGACGAGGATTTCGGGATCCTCGCTGCGGTGCGGAGGGACGGTAAGGAGTATGTCCGCGATCCGGCCGGCCTCGTCGCTCACCAAGGAGGTGCGCAGAATATTGCAGACATAGTCGCCAATATTCTTGGTGTTCTTGAAGAGATCCCCCCTTGAGAATGTCTCCTCAAGTCCCGCGCTTTCCGATAGGTTGGAAAACCGGTCCTGCAGACCTTGGGCGAGAAGGATCGCGGAGGATTCTTTGCGCGCCGCAGCCTGTTGTTTGTAATCCTTGTCGCTGAGAATCGTTTCCTTGGGCTTTCTGAGCGGCTTGATGTTGATCTTGTCCATGATAGGGGGAGGAACCTGACGAGCTAAGTGAAAAGAGGTGTGAATATCAAGCTGCAACTCGATGCGGACACCGTGTTCCTTGGACAGGTAGCCGTCCGGCGATGGATGGCGGTCGTCATTCGCCTCCCCCGATGAAAAATCAGGGGCTTACTTCATCAATATCGATGGCAACACTACATGACCGAGGACTTCGAACCGGGGGCCGGACAGGGCACGGTATCCTAGTGTAGTTTCCTCCCTGTCCGGTCAGAGGAAACCCGCGAACTCTTTCCCGCTCAAGCGCTCGATCATGAGGATCAAGCCTGCCAGCCCGACCAGCACCGAGCCAGCCCACTTCACCCATACGAACTTGTCTTTCCACCATCCGAAGAGCGCGAAGGCACCGAGCAGCACCGCGATCTGTCCGAACTCGACTCCCACGTTGAAGCCGAAGAGTGCTCCGGCAAGTTGTTCCGGATGATCCTTCGGCAACCATTCCGAAAGCACGCTGGCAAAGCCTAGACCGTGGATAAGTCCGAAGGCTCCCACGAGCGCGAGCCGGCCCTTGCCGAGTTCTTTCACCAGCAGGTTCTCGATCCCTGCCCAGGCGATGCTCGCCGCGATGAGCACCTCGACCCACATCGAGGTCTCTTCCGAGGAGACGTCCACCCAGCCCACCGTCGCCAAGCCCAGGGTGATCGAATGCGCGATGGTGAAGATGATGGTTTGTTGCAAAAGCGGCTTCCACTTCGGAGCAAGAAGGAACAAGCCCAGCACGAACAGGATGTGATCCACGCCGAGCGGCAGGATGTGGTGGAAGCCGAGGATCACCCAGTCCGCGATCGATCTCGACACGGGGGCGAGTTTTCCGCCGCCAAGCTCCGCCAAAGTTTCCGAATAGCCGCTCACGATCGGCTTAACCTCGGCTTGCCCGCCTTGCCGTACGGTGGCTACCAGCACTACCCCGAAGGGCTCCTTCCATGCAGCATCCAGCTTGCGCGTGCCGGGCGGGAGTTTGACGGTGATCACCGCATCGATCATCGGGAGTTCCTCTGCCTCGCCTTCGATGGTGAAGCGAGGATTCGGCACATGGAATTCCGGCACTTCGATGGTCCACTCCGGGTCCTGCCCGTCGGCCTCCAGACGCAGGCACTCCTTCCAGAACGTCTTTGTCGCCTCCTCGATCTTCTGCCAGCCTTCCGGGCCCTGCTCGCGCAGCCAGACCAGATCCTTCGGTTCCTCATCCTCGTCGCCGCGGAACTCCGGCATCATGTAGGCGGCATCCACCTCGGCCGTGCAAGTCGCCGTGTCGCCCGAAATCTCAAGCGTCATCGAGATTTCCGCGATCTGGTGGGCGTGCAGCACCAAGGGGCAGAGCAGGAACAACAGGAACCTCAGCATCGGCTTGGACACGGGATATTCTCCGCACACCGGGATTGGAACTTGGAACTTCTTCCTTGGAACTTTTCCCTCCTCCCGTGGACAGCATCCGCATCCGGGGGGCACGACAGCACAATCTGCGCGGGATCGACGTGGATATCCCGCGCGGGAAGCTCGTGGTCGTCACCGGTCCCAGCGGTTCGGGCAAATCCTCGCTGGCCTTCCACACGCTCTTCGCGGAAGGGCAGCGGCGCTTCGTCGAATCCCTCTCGGCTTACGCCCGGCAGTTCCTCGACCAGCTTGAGAAGCCCGATGTCGATTCCATCGAGGGCCTGAGCCCGGCCATCGCGATCGAGCAGCGCAGCGGCGGGCTCAACCCGCGCTCGACTGTCGCCACGGTCACCGAGATCCACGAGCACCTGCGGGTGCTGTGGGCGGCTGCCGGCGTGCCGCACGATCCCGTGACCGGCGAGAAGCTGGAGCGCATGGGGGCGGGGGACATTGTCACGGCCATCTCTTCGATGCCGGAAGGGACCAAGGTTGTTCTCCTGGCACCGGTGCCGGAGGAAGAGACCCGCGAGCCGGAGCGGCTGATCGGAGATCTCCGCCGCCAGGGTTTCGTCCGCGTCAGAGTGGGGGGCGAGATCCACGACCTGGAAGACGCCCTGAAATCCTGGCCCGAGCGGGCGGAGGCCGTGGAAGTCGTGGTCGATCGTCTGGTCGTGCGTCCCGGTGGCGAGGCCCGGCTGGCCGATTCCGTCGAGACCGCCCTGCGGATCTGTGGCAGCGAGGCCCGCGCGCTGGTGCAGGGGCCGGAAGACAAGGACTGGCGGGAAATCTCCTTCCAGACCAGCTATAGGAATCCGTCCACCGGCTTCATGATCGGCGAACTGACGCCCCGCCATTTTTCCTTCAACTCGCATTTGGGGGCCTGTCCCGCCTGCGAGGGGCTAGGCACCGAGACCTTTTGCGATCCCGAACTCTTGATCGGCGACCCCGACGCTCCGCTTGCGAAGGGCGGGATCAAGGGCTGGTGGAAAGTCGGCGCGCAGCGTGGCAAGAGCTTCGCCAGGGAGGCGGTGGCGATCTTGCGGATGTTCGGACTGCCGGAAGATGCGGCATTTTCCGGATTGCCGGAGGAGGCCCGCACCCTGCTTTTCCAAGGCGGGATGTTGGACACCGGCTGGAAGATCGGCCCGGACAAGAAGAAGCAGGTCAAGCGCTACGAGGGTCTCTGCGTGGAGGCCGAGCGCAAGCTCCGCGAAGCGCGCAGCGAGGCGGTGCGCCGCCGGGTCGCCCGGGTGATGGCGGAGCGTCCCTGCAGCGCCTGCCACGGTCGCCGCCTGCGGCCGGAGATCCTCGCGGTGCGGATCGAGGGGGAAGCAGGCAAGTGGCACGGCATCCAGGAATTCTGCGCCCTGCCGGTGGAGGAGGCGGATGCCTGGCTCAAGGGCCTGCATCTACCGGAAGACCGGGCCGAGGTCTGCGGACAGCTTGCCGCGGGAGTTGCCGAGCGTCTCGGGTTCCTCCGCGAGGTCGGGCTGGGTTATCTCGGACTGGACCGCTCCAGCGCCACCCTTTCCGGGGGAGAGGCACAGCGCATCCGGCTGGCCACGCAGCTTGGCAGCGGCCTCACCGGCGTGCTTTACGTGCTCGATGAGCCGAGCATCGGTCTCCATGCGGAGGACACCGGCCGCCTGATCGCCGCTCTCAAGCGCCTGCGCGACCGGGGGAATACCGTGGTGGTGGTGGAGCACGACGAGGAGATGATCCGTGCGGCGGATTGGATGATCGAGCTGGGCCCGGGTGCGGGGCGGGATGGCGGGGCTTTGCTCGGTGTCGGCATGCCGGAGGATCTTCCCGCAAACTCGCCGACCCGGAGCTGGCTGGAGTCCCCGCCGGTGACGACACCTGCCTCGGCGGCCTTCCCGCTGCTGGGAGACGCCCTCTGGGTGCGCGGTGCCAGCGAGCACAATCTCCGCGGCTTGGACGTTCGAATTCCTCTCGGAGGGATCGTCTGTCTCAGCGGACCGAGCGGCAGCGGGAAATCGACGCTTGCCGACGACATCCTTCTCCGGGCGCTCAAGCGCCATTTCAACGGCAGCGGGGATACTCCGGGGCGGCACCGAACCGTGGAAGGAATGGAATTTCTGGGCAAGGTTGTCGCGGTGGACCAGTCGCCGATCGGCCGCAGTCCCCGCTCGAACCCGGCGACTTTCACCGGAATGTTCGACGCGATCCGCGATCTCTACGCCAAGCTCCCGCTCTCCCGGCAGCGCGGTTACGGGGCGGGCCGCTTCAGCTTCAATACCCACGGCGGCCGCTGCGAGAACTGCGAGGGGGCCGGTCGCCTGAAGATCGAGATGCACTTCCTGCCCGACGCCTGGATCACCTGCCGGGCCTGCGGCGGGAAGCGCTTCAACCGCGAGACGCTGGAGGTCCGGTTCAAGGGCATGAGCATCGCCGACGCCCTGGATCTGACCGCCGGCGAGGCGCTGGCGGCCTTTGCGGCGGTGCCGAAGTTGAAGCGGGGGCTAGAGGTGCTGGGCGAACTGGGTCTCGGCTACCTGCGTCTCGGCCAAGCGGCGAACACGCTTTCCGGCGGCGAGGCCCAGCGGTTGAAGCTGGCCGTGGAACTGTCCAAGCCTGCCGCGCCGCACACCCTTTATTTTTTCGACGAGCCGACCACCGGCCTCCATTTCGGGGATGTCGAGCGACTGCTGGTGGCCTTCCGGGGCTTGCGGGATGCGGGGCACAGCGTGCTGGTGGTGGAACACCATCTGGATGTGATCGCCGCGGCGGACTGGGTGATCGACCTCGGTCCCGGCGGGGGCAGGGAAGGGGGGCTGCTGGTGGCGGAGGGACGGCCCGACCAGGTAGCCAAGATCGCGGAATCGCCCACCGGCAGGGCTCTCGCACGGCGCGGGACTCGCCAATTGTCAGACAAAGGACTAGCCTGATGGCGCTAATCAGATGGATTCCGACGACAATGTGAGCAGCGCCCCCGCAGAAAGCCCGTCGCCCTCCACCGTCGCATGGCGCGAGTGGCTGGCGGAGCACGGCCCGAGGCTGGTGCTTTTCGCGCGCCAGCAGTCGCGCTCGTCGGAGGATGCCGAGGACATCGTCCAGGACGCTCTGGTGAAGCTGGTGGAAAAGCTGGATTCGGGCGAGTTCGTCGGCGGCCAGGAAGCCTGGATGCCTTATCTTTTCACCACCATCCGG
>CBFGPU010000155.1:0-6372 GCA_965650715.1 uncultured Haloferula sp.
CGGCTTCTTCTCTTCCACCGTCAGCTCGTCCGGCGGCGTGAAGGGAAAGCGCCCGTTCTTCTGCAGGGCCAGCGCGTAGATCCGCGTGCTCTCCGTGAAGTAAGGCTCCGGTTGCCGCGGCCCCCAGGGCGACTTCACCAGCGACTTCAGCGTGCGGTCGCTGAGGAAGTAGAGCCACTTGCCATCCGCCGACCACGCGGGCGAACCGCTGATCACGCGGTCGCTGGTCGCATCGATGATCTTGCCATCCGTGAGGTGAAACAGGCGGATGCGCTTGAAGGTGTTCGTCGCCGGTTCCACGAAGGCGAGCCACTTGCTGTCCGGCGACCACGCGAAGTCGTCGAAGCCCCGCATCGGCGAAGTGCTCACCTTCACCGTCTGCTTCGCCTCCAGGTCGCGGACCCACAGGTCGAGGTTCTTGTCCTGCCACGCCACCCGCTTGCCATCGGGGGAGGGGACCGGCGCGAAGCGGAAGATATTGCCGTCCTCTGTCAGAAGCTCCGGCTCGCCCACGCCGTTCGCGGGGAGCTTCACCATCTCGATCTCGCCCGTCTCGTCGGTCTGCGCGATCAAAGATTTCCCGTCGGGCAGGAATCGCGCCTCACGATAGCGAACGCCCGGCTTCCGCGGCACCTCCACCAGCCGCCCGCCCGGCTTCGAGGGTGCCACGAAGACGCTGCCCCGCGCCGTGAGCGCCAGCCGGTCGCCATCCGGTGAAACGCTGAAGCTGGTGAGATACTCGAAGGGCTTCTTCACCCAGCGGTCCCGCATTTGGTCGAAGTCCGAGGGCAACGTGATCGCGATCTCGCGGTCGCTGCCGTCCTTCAGGTCATGCATTCGCACCGTCCCTGCGTGTTGATAGACCACGCGGCCTTGGTTCAGATCCGCATTCCGGATGTCGAAGCCATCGTGATTCGTGAGCTGCTTGCGGTCCGTCCCTTCCGGTGTCATCGACCATAGGTTCATCGTCCCGGAAGGGTCGCTCAGGTAGATCACGCGCCCGTCCCACCACATCGGGTTTTTTGAAGTGCCGCGATAGTCCGCGATCAGGGGCAAGGCTTCCGCTGCGCCGTCGTCGTAGCGCCAGAGGTTCTGCACGGTCCCGCCCTCGTAGCGCTTCGTGCTGCTGCCTTGGAAGGGGAGGCGGGTGAAGAAGAGCCGCTTGCCGGTATCGTCCGTCACCCCGTCGCTCGCCTGTGCGAGCGGTAGCAAGGTCTCCGTCCCCTTCGCCGGATCGATCGCCACGAGCTGATCGTTCGGCAGTGTCGAGTGCGCCCGCGTGCTGCACAGCACCTTGCCCTCGCGTGTCCACCCCACCGGCACCGCGCCCTCGCCGTACCAGGTCAGCCGCTTCGGCAGCCCGCCCGCCAGAGGCATCACGTACACCTCCTGCGGGCCCTCGTACTGGCCGCAGAACGCGAGCTGCGTGCCATCCGGGGAAATCGTCGCCGCGAATTCCACGCCCGGGTGCGAAGTCAGCCGCTGTGCCGTTCCGCCCGCCGCCGGGACTTTCCACAGATCTCCCTCCGCCGTGAAGACCACCGTATCCCCGTGCAAGGCCGGCGACCGGTAGAAACCGGGCGACGCCGCTGCGGGAAGAGCGAGGGCGATTGCTGCTAGAAAAAGGGTGCGGTCCATTCGCATGACATTGCCATGCCTGAAACCCTCCGATCCGGCAACACCCCTCGATCTATCATCGATTCTACCGATGTTCGTATCGGCTTTACCGATTCGCCCGCGATGCCGAAACAGGGGCATCCTCCGCCAATGGAGCGCCGTGACCTTAGATCAAAATGCTATAAAAACAGCATTCTGGTTTGACGGGCTACCCGTGAAATGTTGTTTTTCCAGCATTAACCGACCCCGATTTTCCCATGCGCTGCAACTCCCCCAGTGATACCGCTTCTCTCATCGCCCGCAGCATCCTGCTTTCGGCGCGCGATCCCGATCTCTCCCTGCTCCTCGCCCCCGGGGAAGAAGAAGCCACCCGCCAGATGCTCGGCGAGCGTGCCACCGGCGGCTGGTTCGCCTATGCCGAGCAGCACCCTTGGGCCAAGCGCGCACTGATGCTCGCGGAGCGGGTGTTGCTCGGCGGGATCTTCGCCCACTACCTCGCCCGCAAGCGCTGGATCGAAGCCGAGGTCCGCCGAGCTATGGAGAACGGCCTCCGCCAGGTCGTGGTGCTCGGTGCCGGCTACGACTCCCTCGCCGTCCGTCTGCATCGCGAGTTCCCCCAGGTCGCCTTCTTCGAGATCGATCATCCCGCGACCCAGCGCTCGAAACGCGAGACGCTCGCCCCGGCGGAAAACCTGCACTTCCTCCCGGCGGAACTTTGTTCCGAGCTTCCTCACGAAGTCGCCGCGTCCAGCGCCTGCTTCTCCTGCGGCGAACCCTCGGTCGTGATCGCGGAAGGCCTCACCATGTACTTCCATGGCGGGCGCGTGAAGGAACTCCTCCGCTCCTCGGCCCGCCTCGCAGGCGGCGAGGGCCGCGTGATCTTCAGCTTCATGGAGGCTGCCGACGACGGATCCATCTCCTTCCGCGGCGGGAATCCCGCGATCGGCTGGTGGCTGCATCTCCGGAGGGAGCCCTTTCACTGGGGTTGCCGGCGGAAGGACCTTCCCGAGTTCCTCCGCACCGCCGGTCTCCGGCTTCAAGCCATCGCGAACCACCGCGACCTGCGGGCGAAGATCCTCGCTCCCCGCCGTGCTCCGCTCGTCCGCCTCGCCCGCGGCGAATCGCTCTGCCTCTGCCAACCCTGTTAGTCGCCATGAGCACCGGCGTCCTCTGCAACGATGTCCACTCGCGCCTGAATCCGGTCCGCGTCTCGCGGGTCGAGCGCCCGCAATCGACCGCGGAGGTCTCCGCCCTGCTGAAACAAGCGGCCGCATCCGGCACGCCCGTTTCGATCTGCGGTGCCCGCCATGCCATGGGCGGCCAACAGTTCGGGGAAGGCACGCTTCTGTTAGACCTGCGCGGACTGAAGGATCTCGGCGAAGTCGATCGCGGCCGCGGCCTTGTTGAAGCCGGTGCCGGCCTCGTCTGGCCCGAGCTCATCGCCGGTCTCCATGCCGCGCAACAGGGTATGTCGCCGGTGTGGACCATCCGCCAGAAACAGACCGGTGCCGATGATCTTACCCTTGGCGGTGCTCTCGCGGCGAATATCCACGGTCGCGGCCTCCGGATGACACCCATCATCGGCGACGTCGAAGCCTTCACGCTCGTTGACGCCCGCGGTGATATCCTCCGCTGCAGCCGCACGGAGAACTCCGAACTCTTCCGCCACGCCATCGGCGGCTATGGCTGCTTCGGCGTCATCACTTCGGTCCAGCTTCGCCTGACTCCTCGCCAGATCGTCGAGCGGCGAGTCGAGATCACCACCTCGGACCGCCTGAACGAGGCCTTCGCGGAGCGCATCGAATCCGGCGCGCTCTACGGCGACTTCCAATTCTCCATCGACGAACGCTCGCCGGACTTCCTGCATCGCGGCGTCCTCGCGACCTACCATCCCGTCGAGAACGGCATCCAGACAGAGCCCGCCCGCGAACTCAGTGCCGCCGATTGGGAGGAGCTGATCCATCTCGCCCACACCGATCGCGCCAAGGTCTTCGAAGTCTACTCCGGCCACTACCTCGCCAGTCATGGCTCCCGCTACGGCTCGGATACCCATCAGCTCGGTGTCTATCTGGAAGACTACCACTGCGGCCTCGATGCCCGGCTCGATGCACCGCCAGCCACCGAGATGATCTCGGAACTCTACGTCCCGCGGGGATGCCTCACCGCTTTCATGGCGGAGGCCGCCGGACTCTTGCGTCCCTCCGGCATCCCCGTGATCTACGGCACCGTACGACTGATCGAGCGCGATGCGGAAAGCGCCCTGCCATGGGCCCGCGAGGACTTCGCCTGCGTGATCTTCAACCTCCACACCGAGCATCACGCGGAAGGCGTTGCTCGCTCCGCCGCCGCCTTCCGAGGACTCATCGATCTCGCGCTGTCCTTCGGGGGCAGCTACTTCCTCACCTACCACCGCTGGGCGAACCGCGCACAACTCGAGCGAGCCTATCCCGGCTTCCGCGACTTCCTCCGCGCGAAGGAGCGGCACGATCCCGAAGGGCGCTTCCAAAGCGAATGGTGGCGGCATCACCGTGATCTCTTCGCCGCGCCATGACCCTTCACGAACCGGCGACCTTCCTGACGGATCTCCTGCTGGCGGCCCTCGGCGCATGGCTCGCGCTCCGCTTGCGGGACACGGCCTCGCCCTCTCCCGCCCGCACATGGTGGATCGCCGCTCTTGCGCTCATGGCCGCATCGGCATTCGCGGGAGCCTTCTACCATGGTTTCGCGCCGGAAGTCCCGGTCACGGTCGAAGCCTGGTGGTGGCGCGGCGTATTGTGGATCATCTGCGGCCTCGGTTTCGCCATGGGCATGAGCCTGCTCCGCGAGTTCCTGCCGCGGGGAGCCGGGACATGGCGCTTCCTGTTGGCCGCCAAGCTCGCGATCTCCTGCACCTTGGTTACCTTGATGCCTGCGTTCGTCGTCGCGATCGCGGACTACGGTTCGGCGATGCTCGCATGGACTTTTGCAGCGGTGACCGGTCGACGGTCGTGGCGCGGCCCGATGCTCGCGGGCATCGGTCTTTCGTTCATGGCCGCCGTGATCCAGCAATCGCAGCGCGGTCTAACAGATCGCTTCAATCACAACGACCTCTTCCACGTCGTGCAGGCTTTCGCCCTCTGGGCCTTTTATCGCGCGGGCTGCTACTTGGGCGATGGTTCCGCCCCGCTCCGCCCGATCAACGCGAAGCCGTTTCCCGGTTCTTCGCGCGGATAACCTTCACGGCCACGGCATGCGAAGCGTCCTCGAGCATCCGGCGCCGCGCCAGCAGACCGGCCTTGGCCAGATCCGGCGGAGTCCAGTTGCTTCCCGCCGCCGCGCTTTCCGCCGGGCTCAGCAGGGCCGGGGCCAGTCGCTCCAGGACCGGAGCAAGACTGGCCAGTTCACCGCGCGTGAAGCGTTGGAACACCGGTTCCTTGAAGCTCACGATCAGGTCGCCCTCCGCCGTCGGCTCGGGAATAAAAGGCGTGTTCGGATCGGAACACGCGGCCAAGGTCTTCCGCGCGGTCGCCAGCGGATCCTCGCAGGGCTCGTTCACCACCACGCAGGTCCCGCGCTTGAAGACCACAAAGGTCCGGCGGCCGTTCACGTGGCCTGAACAGAATTTTACAAGTTCATCGGTGGAAGGAGCCGGGGTTTCCCCGGTTGACGGGGATTTCGATGTGGCGCCGACACCGCCCGGCATTGCGCCCGTCACCTGCGGAAGTTTCTGATGACGTGGCACCAGCACGGCCACGGTCACGCCGAAGGAACCTGCCAGGAGCAGCGCAACGCCCAAGGCAAGACGCGAGGACAACGGCGTTTTTGAAACTTCCTTTGGGTTAAGCATGCCAAATTTTTAAAAGTTCTTGACGGTTTAGCAAGCTTAAGTTTTTGTGTCGCCGCTCTCACCCCAGACTACCCATGAAGAATGCGACCGTCTCAAGTCGCGGCTCTTCGTCCCGAATCCGGTTTCTCCTTGCGATGTGCCTTGGCATCGCTTTGGCCGGATTCCCGACGCGGGCCGATGCCACCGCCGTGGACAGCGAACTTCTCCTCCTGGTCGATGTGACCCAGGGAGGCATCAATAACACGCAGTTCAACCGCCTCATGGACGGCTATGTCGCCGCCATGACAAGTTCCCAGGTCCTTGATTCCATTGAATCGGGCGAACGCGGGGCAATCGCCGTTTCCCTCGTTTTCTACGGGAATGCCTTCACGCAGACCGTGGGCATTCCCTGGATGATGATCGGCAATGCGACGGAGGCCCGGCAGTTCGCGGACCTGGTCACGGTCCTGTCGCGGCCCTTCAGCCCCGGCTCGCCGTCCATCGGCGTGGCACTGGACTACGCCACCGGTCACTTCGGCACGGAAACCGGCGCCGCATCCTATGGTTTCGGAAGGGATTCCGCTTCCAACGGCTTCGAAAGCGAGGTGCAGATCGTGGAGATCGCCGCGACCGCCCTGCCACTGTTCGCGAATCCCTCCGGCGATCAGGATGCCCGCGATGATGCTCTAACGTCCGGTGTCGACATCATCAATTCGATCGCACTGGGCAACCGCGCGAATACGATCGCCAGCTATTTCGCCTCCAACGTGGTCGGTGGTGAAGTCAATGGCGTCGACGGAAGCAGCTCGACCGCCTCGCTGAACGGAACGCTCGAAAGCTTTCTCGCGAACCACATGCAGAATTCGATCCAGGGCGCTGCCGTGGCCTCCGTGCCGGAGCCTTCCAGCGCGATCTGCCTGATCTCCGGCGTCGGTTTCCTGCTGCTCGCT
>CBFGPU010000156.1:0-6331 GCA_965650715.1 uncultured Haloferula sp.
GCTCAGGACCTCAATTGAGCCTCGTCTTGAGCGCCTGAGATACTCCAAGCCCGAAGGAGCAACGAAGCATTTAGTCTATGCGAATGTAGGAGAGGATGAGATGCTGCCCTTCACCCAGCTCGGCCAAGCCTTCTCCCGGACCTTGCAGGTTTACTGCGAGATCTTCGCCGCTTCACCCAAGATCCTGCTGATCGACGAGATCGAGAACGGCCTCTACTACGAAGGATTGGAAGACTACTGGCGCGGGCTGCTAGAAGTTCTGGAAGATCAGGACGTGCAGCTCTTTGCGACGACCCACAGCCGCGAATGCATGGAGGCCGCCCACCGTGCCGCAAAGGCGAGGAAGGAATACCCGGTCCGCTACCTCC
Organism: uncultured Haloferula sp.; assembly: GCA_965650715.1. Lineage (GTDB taxonomy): Bacteria > Verrucomicrobiota > Verrucomicrobiia > Verrucomicrobiales > Akkermansiaceae > Haloferula. The sequence continues at coordinate 369 of CBFGPU010000156.1, forward strand.
GCCTCGACCGGCGCGTCGATGATCCCGGCAAGATCGTCGGGACCACCTTCGGCGGAGACGTGATGGAAACCGCCATCGAGTTCAACAAGGAGATGCGATGAACCAGCCGCCTGCCCCGGGCCTCGTGCTTTGCGAGGGAAAAGAGGACATGCTGGTCATCGAGAGGCTGGCGCGTGAATCGGGGATCGCCGCGGAGACGATCTCGTTTGAAAGCTACGATGGCGAATCGAAGCTACCCGCCTTTCTCGCAGCCTTGAAGGCGGAGGGCCGCTTCGCTTCCGGCGAATTGAAGCGGATCCTCATCACGCGGGATGCCGACAACAACCCGGACGGGAAGTGGGCCTCCCTCTCAAGCGCGGTAAAGACGGCCTTCGGACTCACGGTTTCCGCTCCCGGAGAATGGCAGCAATCGCCGGAAGGCCCAAACATCGCGGCGTGGCTCATCCCCGGCGGAGGCTCAACAGGAATGATCGAGACGCTCTGCATGTCCGCTGCCCGGGGCAACGCGAAGGACGTCTTCCCTTGTCTGGACAGCTTCCAAGCCTGTCTCGAAGCCCTGCGGAAGGGCAAGAAGCTCCATGAAAAAGAGCGGTTCGCCTTTTGGACGATCTGCGGGCAAGACAGCGACCCGCGCAAGCGCCTGTCCTTGGAGCGCGCCATCGATCACCTCGAGATCGATTGGAACCACCAGGCGTTCGACGCGTTGAGGGCGATTTTACAGGAATCGGCAGGTTGATCCCTTACCGCCCCCGCGTCCCGCCGGACCAAATGCTCGGGAGGACTCCGCGGCTGCCGCCGTCCCCGGAAGGCGGGACTGGCGGGGTGCCGGCCACATTTCTCTTGCGCCCGCCGGGAAAATCGCCAAAAAGCCCGCCCGCCTTTCTGCCAGAGAAAGGCGGTTCCTTGGAATCAATCATCGGGGTGTGGCGCAGTCTGGTAGCGCGCTTCGTTCGGGACGAAGAGGCCGTGGGTTCGAATCCCGCCACCCCGACCACTAAAACCGGGAATACTCTCCAGGTTCACGTTCACGGGAATGTGCTGGTTCATGTGAAGGTCCAAGGCGGGATGAAAACCTTTCGAGCGTAGCGAGAGGGTTTGAATGCGGGCAGGAGCGCTAGCGACGGCCCTCTCCCCCGGCGCAGCCGCAAACCGGCATGGACCGGAGGTCAATCCCGCCACCCCGACCACCTGCGGTGGAAGTTCCAAGTGAGAAGTTCCAAGATCCAAGGAACAGCCGGAGTATCGGGGAGTCCGGAGCTGCGTCAAACATTGAGCGGGGCACCTGGCGAAATCAGGGATCGGAAGCCGGTGGTCGGCCAGGCGAGGACGCGTCCTTGTTGCCGCCCTAATTTTTTCTTCCGTTCACTAATGAAATGTTTAATTTGCCCGAAATTGCGCGTTCTCCCCGTTGCGTGGCCTGCCTTTCCCTATGTCGGCGGCCTCTGCCGATAGGAAAGCAGCAGGCGGTTCCGCGGGGCGAACGAGGCTCCTCACATCCCCCGTTTTCACTCCCATCACCGGTATCCCTTCGATCCAACTTTCCAGCAATTCTGTCCATGATGAGATCCACCGTCCACGCAGCGATCGTCCTGGCGATCATTGTCTCAACCGGCACGACGAATCTGTCCGCGGAGCCGTCGAAGATCCCTCAAGCGCGAAAACATCCGGACCGGCAATCTCCGATCGCCGTGGATCCGTCCCGGAAACTGAAGAACCGGCCCGTCCTCAGCGCGGGATACGGCAAGGAGCTCGGGGATTTCAAAAGCGGCGTCCACACGATGACGAGCGCCGGCCTGGAGCGGAAATACACCATCGACATCCCCCGGAACTACAACAGCAAGAAGCCCTACCGGCTGATCTTCGCCATGCACATGATGGGCGGGCACATGGACACGATGGTGAAAAACCAGTTCTACGGGTTGAAGTCATACGCGGAGAAGGAACGGGTCCCCTGCATCTTCGTCGCGCCCGAGGGCTACACCGACCAGACGCCGTGGCGTGGCCGCGATGACAAGGACCATGTTTTCTTCGCGGACATGCTCGCGCTGTTCAAGGACAAGCTGAGCATCGATACCTCGCGCGTGTTTTGCTGCGGCTTCAGCTTCGGGGCGATGGTCACCTACTCGCTCTCGCTGGATTTCCAGAAGGACCTGCGCGCCGTTGCCTGCTATTCTCCGGCGAACTGGAACATTTATCTCCCGCCCAATAAACACGAACCGATCGCGTTTTTCAGCACCACCGGTACGGAGGACGGACTCTGCAAATACGTCAACTCGGACGAGCGCCAGGAAGGCGGGAAATACTGTGTCCTGACCCACCTCCAGGACAACGGCGTCAAGACGCTGCCCGAAATCCCCCTCGCGGACACGCCCGAACATGTAACCACCGAGTTCAAAGGCTGCCCGAAAGAGTTTCCTGTGCTCTTCGGCTCCTTCGTGGGCGGTCACACCGACAACATGCGGGACCCGGGGGGTGAGGAGAATTGGATCGCCAAGGAGACCTGGGATTTCTTCATGCGTTTCTGAGACGACAAGCGCTCCGCGGGGTGCCGGCCTGGCTGCTCGACAGGGTCCTCTTAACATAACCCGGCAGGGGGCAATCCCGCCACCCGGACCACTTGATCGCGCGAAAAATCGGATTCATTCCCAGACAAGGAGACTCGCCTTCGGCGCTCCTTGAATGAAACCGGCTCGCTCGCGATCCGGCGGGGCGAGCGGGCCGGAGAACGAAACCACCCGCCTCATCCATACTGGAAATATGAATGCATTGATTCGTTGGGATCCGTTCCGCGAATTGGCCGATGTGCATGGTCGTTTATCCAGCATCCTCGGCCGCTCCCCGCAGAACGGAGCAATCAACCAAAGTGACACCGCGCGAGCACCGGACTGGAGTCCGGTCGTGGACATCGCGGAGAACGACGGCGGTTACCTGCTGAAGGTCGAGATTCCGGGGGTTCCGGAGGATGCCGTATCGGTCCGGATGGAGGGCCACACTCTTTCCGTCCAGGGTGAGCGCAAACCCGAGTGGAGCGATGACGTGCGCTACCTGCGCATGGAACGCGCCTACGGGACATTCTCGCGCATCTTCCAGCTTCCCGAGAACGTGAACCCGGACAGTGTCGAGGCACGGTTCAAGCACGGTCTGCTTGAGATCCACATTGCCAAGAGCGAGGCGTCCAAGCCCCGGGTGATCAAGGTCAAGCGGGAAGCGTGAAACGTGTACGGCGTTCAGCCGCTTGATTGAGGCTGCGGCAGCAACCCGCACTCATGGATGTGGTGGCCTCCCTCATATGGCGGACGGCCACCCGTCCCCACTCGTCCTGATTAACTCAAACGAAAACAATCCATGAAACCCCTATCACAATTCAAGCAGGGCACCCGCCTGGTGGCTGGCGCGGTGACAGGCGCCCTTATCATGGCAGCACCTCTTGCGATGGCCGCGGAGGGCAACGACCATGGCTTCCTGGAGAAAGTCCAGGACTGGCAGAACCAAATGTCCGACAAGTTCCGCGACACATGGAAGAGGCTCCGCAAGGAAGGCACCCCATCGGTCGTCTCGGCCTCGATCGACCTCCGCGAGCAGGAGAAGAGCTATATGCTGCGGCTGGATCTGCCCGGCCGCGATGTGGACAAGGTCGAAGTGAGCCTGAAGGGCGACACCCTTCACATTGTCGTGCCGGAAGGTGAAAATCTCGGCCGCTATGAGCAAAACGTGGTGCTCAGCGGGGCCAAGGTGGGAGCCGTTCCGGTAATCGAGCGCAAAAAGGAGGACGGAGTCATTACCGTGACCGTGCCCAAGGGACCCCAGGGATACCCACCGCTTTCCCTGCGCGACGTACCGGACACGCCGCTAGTCGCCCCTTCCAAGTGGGAAAGCGACGTCCTTCGCCAGATGAATGATCTCCAGCGGGAGATGGATGAAATCTTCCAGAGCTCCTTCGGGAAGCTTCCCCGCTCCCCGGAACTGCTCAATTACTTCGATCAGCCGAGATTCGGATCGTTCATCGACCTGAAGGAGGACGGTGCCAACTATGTGATCACCGCCTACCTGCCAGAGAGGGACGTGAAGGCTGTCAATGCGACCATTGAAGGCAGGATACTGAAGATCGAAGCCTCCGCTGAAGATACCCCGCCGAAGGCTGGAGCCGGCGACAAAACGTCAGTAACCCGACGCGCCTATTACTCGCAGCACCTCACCCTTCCCGGCGGGGTAAAGGCTGACCAGATGACCGTGGAGAAGAAGGAGGGACTGCTGAAGATTGTCGTGCCCAAAGACGGCTGACGCTCCAGCCAATCCAGATGAACCGGGAGGCCGGCCCCTAGGGGGCGGCCTCCCGCACTTCGGCAGGGTGTCGGGATACCAAGCCGAAAGCATGTTGGGAAGTCGTGCCCGCACCACGGGCGGGGCGGGACGGCGGCTCTCCTTTTCTTCGGGGCTTCTTCACTCACTCCGCCAGGAGGCCGGCGGCGGCTTCGGGGATGTCGAAGGTGGTGGAACCGATGCCGGTGAATGCGACCTTCGTGGTGCGGGTCACATCGCGGTCCTCGCCGTTGAAATTCATGCGGCCGGTCAAGGTATGCTCGTAGCCGGTCAATACCCCGTCCGTGACGGTGAAGGTGACCGTGCCGCCCGCACCCCGGATCTCCGGCGGCGTGCCGCCATCGCCACCGCCGCGGCGCCCGAAGCCGCGGAAGGACATCAGCTCCTTCGCCGCCGCTTCATCGAGCGTCGCCCGATAGCTGCCGTTCTCCAGCTTCACGTCCTTCGCCTTGGAAACGAGCTCCTTGGCGTCGGCTCCCGGTTCGCGGAGGTTTTGCACCATCCGCGCGATCCATCGGCCGGGGCCCTGTTCTTCGCCATCGGGGTTGGGGATGACCCAGCCGCCATCGCGTTGCATCGCCGCCTTGCCCTTGCGGGAGAGCACTTGGAATTCCTGATCGCGCCCCGGCATGGTGACGAGGATATAGCCGCCGCCACCTTTCTTGCCGGAAGTGGTGCGGTCGCCGAAATTGCCGCCGAAGGAAGTCGTCTGGCTCCAGCTGTAGCTGGCGGCCGTGGCCAGCTTCTCCGCCGCGGCGGTGAGATCGGCCGCAGGATTCACGGCGGGCGCTTGCACCGGTGCCGCGGGCGGCTCGGCCGGCGTCTCCGGCGGGGTCTCCTGGGCCGTGGCGGTTGCGAGGAGGGCGAAGGAGAGAGGAAGCAGTCGAAGGGTTTTCATTTTCATGGCGATAGCGGGTTTCAAGACCCGAGGGGCTGAAACCGTCGCACCCGGGAAGAGTTGCGCGGTAGTTATTTCATCGCGGGTGACAGGGCCCCGGGGAGAAACGGCCTGCCCTCTACCCTCCCGGGCCTGCGTGCTCTCCCGGCGGAGTTACGGAACCCACAAGTACCGCTTCCGCCGGGAGACACTGACCTCCTGGAAATCCGGATGGAGAGACGGGGAAAGAACGCGGGCCTTCGCGCTCTTGCCGACGGCCACGGGTTGCTCCCCGTCAATTCACGTCCAGACGGTAGTTGGACACGTCGAGCTGGCCGTTCCCGTTGGTGCTGAAGATCTCGGTGCCGAACTGCACGCTGGTCACGTACTTGGAATTCGACATCCAGCCCTTCGCGTAGGTCACGTGGTTGACGAAGTCGCGGAGGTTGATGTTCCACGAGCCCGTGTTCGTCGTCCGCACGAAGGAATACACGTTCCAGCCGATGTTGCCCTTGTAAACGCGCCACTCCTGGCCGGCGATCCACACCGTCTCCTGCAAGGTGCCGAGCGGGCCCGCACCGCCGTACGACGACATCCAGACCATCAGTTCGTCCGTCGGCTGGTTTTCCCAGGTCGGGTTCGGAATCGTGTGGAACCAGCAATCGTAGGCCACGTTCTGCACCCCCGCGTTCTGGATCGTGAAGCTCGCCCCGGTGGACAGGTTCTTGTTGTCCCAGATCCGCACCGGCAGGCCGGAGTTGGCCGA
>CBFGPU010000157.1:0-6322 GCA_965650715.1 uncultured Haloferula sp.
TACCTGCAGGGCTACGACTTCGGGAACGGCTCGTCGCTTTTCCTCGAGTCCGGCTGGATTGGTGAAGAAGAGTTCGTCTTCCCCGTGAACGTCGATCTCGACATCGTTCCCATCACGCTCAACTACAAGTACGAGTGGATGTTCAACGACCGGTTCGGCCTCTACGCCGGTGTCGGTGCGGGTGCCTCGAACGTGGACGTGAACGTCGGCTTCATCAGCGACGACGACTGGACCCTCACCGCCCAGGCCTTCGCGGGTCTGGTTTACAACGTCTCGGAGAACTTCGAGATCTACGGTGGAGCCCGTTACCTCTGGATCGATGATCCGGACCTCTTCGGGGCGAACCTCGACAAGCTCGATGACGTGGGTGCCGGTGTCGGTATCCGCTTCAACTTCTGACCTTTTCCAGGCGCATCGACCGAGCCATCCCCTGTAGGGCGGGGGATGGCTCTTTGTTTTGGCCCCTTTGCGGGGGCGGGTGCTTTTTGGTGCATAAAATTGCATTGATTTGAAAGGGCGGTGCAGGTTATCCCGTCGAGAGGGCATCGTTCTTGATTTTCTTTTTTCGTTTTCAATCTCCAATCTTCTCCCATGCGTCCGATCCTCCTTTTCGCAATTTTCCTCGCCGGGCCGGCCGTGCTTGCCGCGCCGACCACCGGGGGCATCACCCGGCACGTCTGGACCGGGGTCGGCGGGTCGGAACTCGCCAACCTCCGCGCCCTTGCCACCTTCCCGAACAGCCCGAGCCAGACGTCGGTGCTCGGCACGAATTTCGATTGCCCGCGCGACTGGGCGAACGACTACGGCACCCGGGTCTTCGGCTGGGTGCATCCGCCCGTCACCGGGAACTACCGCTTCCACATCCACTCGGACGACCAGAGCGAGCTGTGGCTGAGCACGAACGAATCGCCGGACGACAAGCGCCGCATCGCCGGGGTGTCCGGCTGGGTGCCCGCGGGGGCATGGAACGATTCGCCCGACCAGACTTCCGTCATCATCCCGCTCGAAGCCGGGAAGTATTACTACATCGAGGCGCTGCAAAAGGAAGGCGGGGGCGGGGACCACCTCGGGGTCGGCTGGACTTATCCCGGGCAAGCGAGCATCGCCTACATCCCGGCGGCGCGTCTCAGCACCTGGCAGAATGTCGCGCCGGTTGCCAAGGACGACACCGCTTATCTCTACGCCGGTTCAGCGGCGGTGGTGCCCGTGCTCTTCAACGACATCGAGCCGAACGGCGGGGCGACCTTCAATCTCTCCAGCCTGGCGGTCATCACGCCGCCCGCGCACGGCAGCGCCACCCTGCAAGGAAATGTCAAGATCCTCTACACCCACACCGGCAGCGGCGCGGGCACGGACAGCTTTACTTACCAGATCGCGGACAGCTCCGGCCTTACCTCCATCGCGACCGTCCAGGTGAACATCGCCGCAAACGGCCGCCTGCCGCTGGCGAACTCCCTGATGCCCGCGAGCCCGCCGCCGCAGCAGCTCACCGCGGTGAATGCCTTCGCCTTCAACTTCAGCGAGCCGCTCGCGCTCGCCACGCCGCCGGGCGAAACCAACCGCCTTTTCGTGGTCGAGAAGGGCGGGGACATCGAGGTGGTGCAGAACCTTGCCGCACCCGTCCAGCCGGCGACGCCCTTCCTCAATCTCGACGCGATCGTGAACGGCAGGGCGGGGGAATCCTTCCAGACCGGGGGCGAGCAGGGCCTGTTGGGATTGGCCTTCCATCCGGACTACGCGGCCAACCGGCGTTTCTTCGTTTACTATTCCGTTAGTATCAACGGCACGAGGCACCAGCGCCTCTCCGAGTTCGCCTGCTCCGCGGGGAATCCGAACCTCGCCGATCCCGCTTCCGAGAAGATCTTCATCCAGCAGGCCGACGACTACGACAACCACAACGGCGGCTGCGTCCAGTTCGGCCCCGACGGCTACCTCTACGTGAGCTTCGGCGACGAGGGCGACCAGAACGACGCGGGCGCGAACTCGCAGAAGATCACCAAGGACTTCTGGTCCTCCATGATCCGGATCGACGTGAACGTGGACCCGGCGAACTACGAGGCGAACCCGAACCTCCGCCCGAACGCCCACGCCGCCGTCGTGCTCGACACCGCCTCCGGGAACCCGCGCTACAAGGTGCCCGCGAACAATCCCTGGGTGGGTGCCACCACTTTCAACGGCCAGGCGGTGACGCCCGCGAATGTCCGCACCGAGTTCTGGGCCGTGGGCCTGCGCAATCCCTGGCGCTTCTCCTTCGACACGAACGGCGATCTCTGGCTCGGCGATGTCGGCGGCGGCTCCTGGGAAGAGATCAACAAGGTGGTTGGCGGCGGCAACTACGAGTGGGCCTACCGCGAGGGCATCACCAGCCAGGGCCCGCGCTGGAACGAGCGCCCCGCCGGCTGGACCGGCGACGACCCGCCGCTCTACGCCTACGGCCACGGCTCCGGCACCTTCCAGGGGAACTCCGTCACCGGCGGCGTGGTCTATCGCGGCACCCGCCTGCCCGCTCTAACAGGGAAGTACCTTTTCGCCGACTACTCCTCCGGCAACATCTGGTCGCTCGATCCCGCGATCGGCGCGGCCTCCGTGACGCGCCTCACCGGCGAGGGCGGCATCGCGGGCTTCGGCACCGATCCCTCGAACGGCGACGTTCTCCTCGCCGACCTCGGCGGCCAGGTCCGCCGCCTCGTCTCGCAGGCCGTCGATGCCGGCTTTCCCGCGACTCTGACCGGCACCGGCCTCTTCGACGATGTCGCCACCCTCACCCCCACCGCCGGCCTCGTCGCCTACGACGTGAACCTGCCCTTCTGGTCCGACCACACGAAGAAGCGCCGCTGGTTCGGCATGCCCGCGCTGGACACGATGCTCGGGTTCAGCCGCGAGGGCGCATGGACCACGCCTGCGGGCACCGTCTGGGTGAAGCACTTCGACATGGAGATGACCCGCGGCGATGCCGGGACCGCGAAGCGGCTCGAGACCCGCGTGCTGGTCCGCAATGCGGAGGGTGCGTACGGCGTCGCCTACCGGTGGAATGAGGCGGGCACCGAGGCCACGCTCGCGAACGAAGCGGGCGAGGAGTTCGACCTCTCCATCGACATCAACGGCACGCCGACCGTGCAGCGCTGGCGCATTCCCTCGCGCTCCGAGTGCATGACCTGCCACACCCCGCAGGCCGGGCATGCGCTGTCCTTCAATACCCGCCAGCTCAACCTTCCCGGTGCCATCGGTCCGGACAGCGGGAACTTCATCCAACTGCTTGAGGATAGCGGCTATCTAACAGGGCTTACGGATTCGCCCGCGATCCTTCCCAAGCACGTCGCCACCGGCGACAGCGCCTACTCGCTGGAAGCGCGCGCCCGCGCGTGGCTGGATGTGAATTGCTCGTACTGCCACAAGCAGGGCGGCACCGCTCCCGCGAACTTCGATGCCCGCGCGCAGGTCCCGCTCTTCGACATGAACCTGGTCAATGTCCCGCCGACCAGCGGTGCCCTGCACCCCGACGACCGCCTCATTTCTCCCGGAGCCGAAGAGCGCTCGGTGATCATCCATCGCGCCGCGAACCGCAACGGCTACTCGCGGATGCCCCCGCTCGCCACGAGCGTGACCGATCCCGCGGGGGTGCAGCTTCTCATCGATTGGGTCGAGTCGATGGATGCGAGCCGCGAGAGCTTCAGCGCGTGGACCGGGGGGCATCTCGGCGCGCTGCCGCCGGAGGACCAGCTTCCCACGGCCGATCCCGATGGCGACGGGCGTGACAACCGTGCGGAGTTTCTCGCGCTTACGGATCCGCTGGTTGCGGATGCCGCGGCGGTGCCTTCGATTTCCCTTGCCGACGATCTCATGACGCTGGTCTTCCCGGTGCTTCCGGGCCGCGGGATGATCTTGGAAAGTTCCGAGGATCTCATCGACTGGAGTGACTGGCCCGTTCCCGGCAACGACGGTCTGGAACGCAGCGCGCCGTGGGAGGTCGAGGTGCCGGTCGGCCCCGGCGGCCGGTTTTTCCGCGCGCGGATCGAGGAGCGATGATGTTGCCCTTACCAGCCTAGGGCGAAGCCCTAGGTCGGGAAGTGAGTGAAGAATGGAGGGCCAAAGGCCCGATCCATCCGCGGGAAGGATCGTGAACCGCAAGTGCTCCGGAGTCGGCCGGGCTTTCAGCCCTTGCTGATCTTTTGCATGACGACCTAGGGCTTCGCCCCAGGCTGGTATGGGGACGGGCCTTTGGCCCTTGAAGAGAAGCGGGCCTTGGCCCGGAAATGGATGGCGATAGGGGCAGCGTCCGCTCCAGCCCCACTACTTCCCGTAGTCCACCCGTTCCAGGTACAAGCCATCCGCCGGGGCACAGAAGGGCGATTTGCCTCCGGGCAATCCCTTCGGCTGATCCAAGTATCCCGCGACCTGCGCCAGGCCGATCCGCCCTTGCGCCGCCTGGATCGCCGTGCCGGTCAGGAGCCGCACCATCTTGTAGAGGAAGCCATCGCCGGAACAGGTGATCCGCCAGCCCCACTCGAGCGGGGCCAGTTCCACCGCCGTCACCGTGCGCACGTAGCTCGTCTCCTCGGTTTCATAGCCGCGCTTCGCGCCGAAGGCCTCGAAATCGTGCCGCCCCTTGAAGAGATCCAGCGCCTCCTGCAAGGTGTAGGGATCGAGCTGACGCGGCAGATGCCAGGCGAGCCCGGCGCGGAAGGGCGTGAGCACCGGCTCGGTCGAGATGTCGTAGCGGTAGGTCTTTCCCGTCGCCCCGTAGCGCGCGTGGAAGTCCGCCGGGGCTTCCTCGCAGCTCATGATCCGGATGCAGTGCGGCAGCTTCGTATTGAGCGCCGGCACCCAGTTGAAGGGGTTCATGTTGATCTCCTCCGGCGCGTCGAAGTGGGCGATCTGCCCGAGCGCGTGCACCCCCGCGTCCGTGCGCCCCGAGCCGTGCAAGCGCAGCGGCTGCTTCGCGGTCTCCGCGATCGCCTTCTCGATGAGATCCTGGACCGTGTTTCCCTCGGGCTGCGATTGCCAGCCCGCGAGGGTCCGGCCGTCGTAAGCGATGGTCAATTTCAAGCGCACGCGGGGAGGGTGGGGGAGCACGCGCCGTGCGCCAAGAGCAGACCGCATCGCCGGGGGCGCGGCGCATCAAGGGCGATCCACCGTCCCGGCAACTCCCGGATCCCGCGGGACAGCGCGAAGATCACAGGTGGCGCGGCACCGGAGCGGGATCACGGGGCGGGCACCGGGTCCGGGTGTTTGGCGATGGGCAGTTCCAGGGTGAAGGTGGCACCGGTTCCCGGTCCATCGCTCGCGGCGGTGAGGCGACCGTTCATTTCCCCTGCCGCGACGGCGCAACCGTGGAGGCCGAAGCCGTGACCGGTGGCTTTCGTGGTGAACCCGTGCGCGAAGATCCGGGTCAGGTTTTCCGCGGGGATTCCCACGCCGTTGTCGGTCACGGTGATGCGCACCCAGTCGGGATCGGCGTTCACGGCCACGGTCACTTGTTTGTCAGGGCGGGCGGAGTCCTCGCAGGCGTGCTTGGCGTTCTGGAGCAGGTTCACCAGGATCTGCAGCACCTTGTGTTTCTCCACTTCGGTCGGCGGCACGTCGGAGTAGTGGCGGACGATCTTCACGTCGTGGCGGCTCAAGGAGTCCTCGTTGAGCCGGAGAGCGCTTTCGACCAGGTCGGTCATGTTGGCGATCTCGGTGACTCCGGCGATCCGCGCGTAATTCTGCTGCATGCCGACGATGACCTTGATGTGGTCGATGTTCCGCTCCAGCTCTTCGAGTTCGGCGAGCACCTCCGCCTGGTCTTGTGAAAGCCGGTCGGCGAGCTTGCCGAGGAACTCGGGGAGCTTCCGGCCGACGGGGTCCGCGGTGAGGAAGCCGGGAAGATCGCCGGCGTTTTCCCGCAGCAGGGTGGCGGTCCTGGCAACGCTGCCGATGCGGGATTTGCCGACCTTTTGCGCGATCACCGAACAGGAGATGTTCACGCTGTTGAGGACATTGCCGACGTTGTGGAGCACGCTGGTGGCGACTTCCGCCATGCCCGCCCGGCGCGAGACTTCGAGCAGCTCCTTGTTGACCATTTCGAGCCGCGCTTCGGTCTCGCGGCGCCCGGTGATGTCCATCCAGACGCCGACGGTTTCCACCGGAGCGCCCGAGGCATTCCGGAGGAGGCGCTGGTTGTCCTCGATCCAGCGGTATTCGCCGTCCTTGTGGAGGAAGCGGTATTCGTTGCGGAGCGCGCCCTGCCGGAGCAATTCCCCCATGCCCGCGAAGGCCCGCTCGCGGTCCTCGGGGTGAAGGTGCTCCGCCCACCACCCGGGAGCCGAGGCTTCGGCGATGG
>CBFGPU010000158.1:0-6312 GCA_965650715.1 uncultured Haloferula sp.
GAATCCCACAAAGCGGGGAAGGCCGGGCCTAATCGCGAAGCAGGGGCTGCGCTTCTGGTTCAAGAACGAGGAGGTGGAATCGATCGCCGATGCCTGCGGACTGGGCGCGAAATATCAAGTGCGGCTTCCCTCGTGCCAGCTCGACCGCTCGACCTTCGCGGTCGCGTGTTTGTTAGACGGGCTGTTCCTGCGCTTCGGCCGGCCGTCGGTGATCGGTGAGATGGCGGCGGGGACGGAACTGGATTGCTTCACCCTCTTTACGAACTCCCCCGCACCGACCGTGCGTGCCAAACCCGGCACTTTATGCCGGGCCATTGTGAGGCGTCCCTTCAGGACGCGAGAAACCTTGCCCGTCAGGCCCGGCACGATGAACCGGGGGCAGCTCCTCTAACGGAGTCGTGCTCGCGCACAAGGCGCAACCCCGGACGTTGGTCCGGACACGACGTGTGACGACTACCTCACCTCGGGCCGTCCTTCGGTCCCCGATCATAATCGAGGATGAAGTTCCGCCCGCGGAGGCTCGCGCCTTTGGAAATCTGGATCAGGCGGTCCGCACAATCCTTGCGGACGTCGATGCGGCTGTGCTTGGCGAAGAGCTTGACGTGACCGACCGCCCCATCGGGCAGGCCGGCTTCTCCATAAAGCATGCCGATGATCTCGCCGACCTTCACGCCGTGGAATTTCCCGAGCGAGAAGAAGAGCGGAACCATGTCGGCATTGTCGTGCGGGGCGGCGGCATCCCGAGCCGGACGCTCGCGGAATTCACGCGGCTCGCGCAGGCCGCGATCCCGGTAGTCCCCGCGGGGATCCCGCGATTCGCGGCGGCCGCGTTGGCCCGGCACTTCGCGGTCTTCGGCAATCTCGCCGAACTCACGGCCGGACGCTTCCTTGAGCATCGTGATCAGGGCACCCGCGACATCGGTCGGCGTGAAACCTTGTTCGAGCAGGCGGTCCATCTGGCTCTCGTGCGATTCGAATTCACCCTTCTCCAGACGCTCCTTGATTTGTTCGAAAAGCAGGTCGGCCAGACGACCTTCCACCTGCTCCTGCGAAGGCACCCGTTCGCGGCGGATCGGGTGGCGCGTGTAGCGCTCGATCATCTCCAGACGGTGGATCTCACGCCCGAAGACGAAGCTCACGGCGCGACCGCTGCGCCCGGCGCGACCGGTTCGGCCGATGCGGTGCACGTAGTCTTCCGGGTCTTGCGGCAGGTCGTAGTTGAAGACCACGTCGATGTTCTCCACGTCGAGGCCGCGCGCGGCGACGTCGGTGGCGACGAGCAATTCGATCGTGCCGTCGCGGAAGCGGCGCAAGACGCGCTCGCGCATCTGCTGGGTGATATCGCCGTGCAGGCGGTCCACGGTGTAGCCGCGGGCCAGCAGCGCTTCCGTGCACTCGTCCACCGAGCGCTTGGTATTGCAGAAAATGATCGCGAGGCGGGACTGCTCCATGTCGAGCAGGCGGGAGAGCACTTCCACCTTCGAGCGCTCGCGGACTTCGTAGCAGCACTGGTCGATGGTCGAAACGGTCTTGGCCTTCTGGTCGATCTCGATCGTCTGGGCGTTGTTCCCGAACTTGCCGATCAGGTGGCTGACGCCCCGGCTCATCGTGGCGGAGAAGAACATCGTCTGGCGTTCCTTCGGGATCGCGGCAAGCAGCTCTTCCATCTCCTCGCGGAAGCCGAGATCAAGCATGCGGTCGGCCTCATCGAGCACGACGGTTTCGATCTTGCTCACGTCGAAGGAGCCGCGGCGGAGGTGATCCATCACGCGGCCGGGAGTGCCGACAACGACCTGCACGCCATCGCGCAGGGCGCGGAGCTGGCGATCCATCGGTGCGCCGCCGTAAACGGGAATCGCACGGAGCTTGCCCATGAAGGAGCCGAGGCGGTGGACCTCCTCGCAGACCTGCACCGCGAGCTCGCGGGTGGGGCAGAGGATCAGCGCTTGGGGCGCGATCTTCTTGAAATCGAGCTTGGCCAGCAGCGGCAGGGTAAAGGCGGCGGTCTTGCCGGAGCCGGTGTGCGAAAGGCCGAGGATATCGCGGCCGGTCATCGCCACCGGGATCGCCATTGCTTGGATCGGCGAGGGGCGCTCGTAGCCCAGCGATTCAATGGCGGACAGGAGTTCGGGAGGCAGCCCGAGTTCGGAGAAAGGCGGTGTTTCCATAGGACAATGTCGGATGTTTCAAGGACGGATGATCCTGGAAACCACGACAGAACGTCTCCTGGATCGCACAACCCGCAATGGCGGGGCGCGGACACTGGCCGCTTTTTCATGGCTGGCAAGAAGGATTTTCGGGCGGCAAAAGACTCCTTGGAGAATGACGATACCGGTTCGGCGATTCGTGACACCCGCCCCCTGGCGTCTCGGAGAGACATCCCCGCCCTATCGGAGCGTCTTCACGTTCAGGAATTCGCGGATGCCTTCGACTCCCAGTTCCCGGCCCCAGCCGCTGTCCTTCACGCCGCCGAAGGGGAAGCGCGGATCCGAGACGACCTGTGCGTTGACCGCCACGGTGCCGCTTTCGATACGGGTCGCGACCTCGCGGGCGCGCGCCGGATTGCCGGAAAACACGGCCGCGCCGAGACCGAAGGGCGTGAGGTTCGCGAGACGAATCGCTTCATCGTCGTCCGCCACCTTCACGACCGCGGCGACGGGCCCGAAGGTTTCTTCGTCGAACACCCGCATGCCGGGCCTCACGTCGGTTAGAAGCGTCGCGGGATAGTACGGCCGGTCCCGTAGTTCCGGAATCTTCCCGCCGCACACGAGCACGGCTCCGGCGGCGATGCTGTCCTGGACCTGCCCGTGCACTTCGTTGCGGAGGTCCGCCCGGGCCATCGGGCCAAGCAAGGTGGCGTCATCGAGCGGATCGCCCGGAACGTAGGCGGAGAGTTCCTTGGCGAGCAGATCCACGAATTCATTGTGCACCGCCGCGGCGACGAGGAAGCGCTTGGCGGCGATGCAGCTCTGGCCGCCGTTCACCATCCGCGCCGCCGCGCAGATCTTTGCAGCGGCGGGAAGATCCGCATCGTCGAGGACGAGGTAGGGATCGCTGCCACCGAGCTCGAGGACCGACTTCTTCAGGTGCTTGCCCGCCGCTGCGGCGACCTGGCGACCGGCTTCCGTGCTGCCGGTGAAGGTGACCGCCCGCACCCGCGGGTCGGCGATCAGCGGTTCGACTTCCTTGCCGGGGAGGAAGACGGCCTGGATCAGGTCGTCCCGGCCGAAGGCTTCCGCCACGAGGGAAACGATCACCTTGGCGCAGCCGGAGACATTCGAGGCGTGTTTCAGCAGGATGGTGTTGCCGGCCATCAAGGCGGGTGCCGCGAAGCGGAAGGCCTGCCAGAGGGGGAAGTTCCACGGCATGATTGCCAGCACGGGACCGAGGGGCTGGTAGAGAAGGATCGCGTCCTCGCGCTCCGCCGGGGCGAGCATGCCGGCACCCTGTTCGGCGTAGAAACGGCAGACTGCGGCGCACTTCGCGGCCTCGGCCCGGCCCTGCTTGACCGGCTTGCCCATCTCCTCGGCCATGAGCCGGGCGAGATCGGCCTGGCGGTCGTCGAGCAAGCGGGCGGCGGCGTTCAGGCCGTGGGCGCGCACGGGAAAGGACTGCTCCCGCCACGAGTGAAAGCCTGCGGTCAGCAGTTCCAAGGGATCCGGCATTCCCGAGCTTGGACGCGGCCAACCCCCGCCGCAAGTCACCGTGCATTTTGCCATTGAAGAGATGGCGAAGAAGCTTCCGCCGGATCGTGGAGAGTATTCATCATCAAAGCATTGGAAGGTCGGAAGGTGGGGCGGTCCGGCCATTGCTGATAGAAGCTACAACCATGAAAAATAAATCCTCCAAGAAAGCCGCCACTTCCGCCGCCGAGGTCCTTCATATCGGACTCGATAGCAAGGTGCGGGGCCTGGCTGTGAAACGTTTGTCCGCGATCCTTGCCGACCAGCACGTGCTCTATGTGAAGACCCGGAATTTCCATTGGAACCTCACCGGGCACCGCTTCCATACATTGCACGAGTTCTTCGAGAAGCAGTACGACCACCTCGCGCTGGCCATCGACAAGACGGCGGAGCGGATCCGCATGATGGGGCATGGGAGCCCGGGGTCGATGAAGGAGTTCCTGGCGATCGCCACGCTGAAGGAGCTACCCGGAGCGCTGGTGAACGGGGATGTCGCGATTGCCGCGCTACGCGACGATCATGAGGCGGCGGCCCGCGAGGTGCGCAGGGCGGTGGACGAACTGGATAAAGCGGGGGATGCGGGTACCGCGGATTTCCTGACCGATCTGCTGAAGGCGCATGAAGAGGCGGCCTGGATGCTGCGGAGTTTCTTGGACTAGCCGGGGATTTTCTCCACGAAAAAGCCCGCTCGGCCGCTTGGCCGATGCGGGCTTGTTGCTTCGAAGAAGCGGCGATCTCAGCGGGTCGCGGCTTCTTCGATTTTCTCGCCGGCTTTTTCGACATCGCTGCCGAAGCCGCGGGCGGTGCCGCAGGAACTCAAGCTGAAGGAACCTGCCAGAAGAAACAGACCGAGAACCCATGCGGGCCAGAAGACGTGGCGCTTCTCCGGAAGGCGACAGACGCTGGAGCGGAGTAGAAGGATCGGATTCATAGCGGCTCTCTTTATCGCAATCCCTGAACCAATCTGGGTGATGATTGGCAAATGATTGATAATCAGTGGGCATGCTCCGGCCTGAGGGAGGGCCTCCGGACCGCATGATAGTTGCATTTCGCACGTATAGGGAGGAAGTCGCGGCAAGTTGCATTCCGAGGGCACGGGGTGAAAGTCCTTAGCCACTGATATCCAGAATCTTAGATCCAGCGTCGATGCGGTACAAAGGCTGATAGAGAGCCTGTCCATGCCCCACTACCAGCTCCTCCTCAACCGCGGGTCCGGCGGTAATGACCGTGGCCTTGATGCCATCGCGGTTTCCCGGACGGTGGAGGATGTCTTCCGCGAAGCCGGCCACGAGGTCACATCCACGCTTGTGTATCCGGAGGAGCTCGACCGAGCCTTGGCCGGGGCGGTCGCGTCGAGGCCGCATGCCCTTCTGGTTGCCGGTGGGGACGGGACGGTCTCCGCCGCCGCGCGCCATCTCGGAGGGAGTGGAATCGCCTTGGGAATCCTCCCGCTGGGCACCTTCAACCTTGCGGCACGCGACTTGGGAGTGCCTTTGGAGATTGAGGAGGCGGCGCGTTTTCTGGCGCGGGCGCAGCCACACGCGGTGGATGTGATGGATGTCTCCGGACACTGCTGCCTGTGCACCGCGATCATTGGCTTTTATCCGGAGTTTGCGAAGACCTTCGAACGTCGGGATCACGGCGGACGCTGGTGGAAAAAGACCCTCAAGCTGGTGCTTGGATTGCCGATGTTCTTCGAGCAGGCTCGCCCGCTCTCCCTGTCATGGAAGGGTGACCAGGCCGAGGGCGCGGCGTGCACGAAGTTTTCCGCCTTCGTTCCGGGGCGTTACAAGGCGGCGGCGGGCATCGTCCCGGCCCGCACCGAGTTTCGTTCGGGGAGGCTGACGGCTTATGTGGGACAACAAAAGCATGCGCGGGCCGCGGTGCGGGGAATGCTCGACTATGTTTTCGGACGGCAAGAGGCGAATCCGGAACTGTTGATCTTCCAGTCCTCCCGCTTGGAACTCCGCGGAGGAGCACGGAAGGATTGCATGCTGATGCTGGATGGTGAAATCCTCCGGTTACGCTTTCCGATCCTGCTGGAGATCAAACCGGAGCATTTGCAGGTGCTGACCGACGCTGGCAATATCGCCGATGAAAGCGAGGTGGCGGCATGATCCGGATCCTCCACCTCTCGGATCCCCACTTCGGGGCGGCGGAGCCGGCGGTGGCGTCCCGCTTCCTGAGCCAAGCCCCCGCGCTGTCCCCGGACCTGACGGTCTTGAGCGGGGACCTGACGATGCGGGCGCGCCGTGCCGAACTGGTGGAGGCCCGCTACTTCGTGGAGCGTTTGCCGAGGCCGCGGCTGGTGGTACCGGGCAATCACGACATTCCTGCTTTCAACCAGCCGCTGCACCGTTTCTTCGCACCCTTCGAGCGCTACCGGTCCTGCTTCGGGCGGGAGATCGAGCCGCTTCACACGGCACCGGGGCTGCATGTGGTGAGCGTGAACAGCAGCAAGCCCTTCGGGCCGTATCTGGATTGGTCGACCGGGCACATCTCGCGGGAGGAACTCCGTCGCGCCGACCAGCGGCTGGCGGGCGCACCGGGCTGCCTCCGCGTGCTGGTGCTGCATCATCCGTTGATGGCACCGGCGGGGCACAAGCGGGATGTCGTGCAGCCTTTGGGC
>CBFGPU010000159.1:0-6298 GCA_965650715.1 uncultured Haloferula sp.
GATGAAACCCAAACCCGAAATCCACAAGAATCGATTCATTTTTTGGAATCGATGGCTTCTCGTCCTCGCCTCCACCGCCATCGGCCACGAGGAAAGCGTTGAGCCGCTGGTCTCGGTCTATGCCGTCGATCCGGCCAATCCGCAGATCTCCTACGACGAGGATCCCTACCTCTACTCACCGCCGGTGCCGGAACAACCGGCGGTGGTGTATCCTACCGGCGGTGCGCCGACGCCGGACACCACCGATCCGCTGCTTGCCACCCAGCCCCGCGTCACGACCAGCGACGCCCGGCCGGACACCTTCACGCCGAACCGCTCGCCATGGAGCAGCTACGTCTATTACGCCCTGCCCGCGGAGAGCCCGGTGGTGGCGAACGGGCCCTACCTTTCCTCCGGGGTGCCGCTGAAGTTCGATTTCGGAACCAAGACGAGCCCGGTGCAGGCAGGCTACACGCGGGTGGCGGAAAACACTCTTTACTCACCTTTGACCGGCTACGGTTGGGGGAATTCCAGCGTCGCCTCGCGCGACCGCGGCGACGTCGGCACGCCGGGCGGGAGCGAGCGGACGCTGGAACGCGACTTCTGCCTGCCCGGCGCGGGCAATCCCTTCTACGTCGATCTTCCGGATGGGAAGTACCGCTTCACCTTCATCGTGGGCGATAGCATCTCCAAGACTGGCATCACCGTGCGCGCCGATGGCATGCCGGTCATCCCCAGCATGGGCGCGGCGATCAATCAGTGGACCAAGGTCTCGGTGCTTTTCCAGTCCGGCCGGGACGCCTTCTCTTCGACCCGCGTGGACGCGGCGAACAAGCCTTTCCCGATGCAGAAGCACGGACGCGTCCGCTTTGAATTCATCGCGGGGATCGCCTTTATCAATTCGCTGACGATCGAGCCGGTGTCGGACGCGGAGTGGAATGCGAAGCCCACGCTCTTCACCGCGAGCGATTCCACAGTGTCGAGCTATCCCCAGCCAGCCGGTGCGCCGCCCCACGCCACGGGACTGACCTTCATGGGCTGGGGCCAGGCGCTGCCGAATCATTTCACCAGCGGTATCTTCATCGACAACCAGGCCCAGCCCGGACGCAGTTCGAGGAGCTTCGTGGAGGAAGGCATCCTCGATGCCATCCTGAACCGGATCAAACCGGGCGACTACCTGTTCGTGATGTTCGCCATCAACGATTCGGCGGACACGTTGCCGGGCACCTACAACAACCGCAACACCAAGCCGGAATCGACCCACAAGGCATGGACGCGGATGTACATCAGCGAGGCCCGCAAGCGGGGCGCGAAGCCGGTGCTGGTCACCTCGCAGATCAAGTGCACCTACGACGTTTACGGCCGCTTCAACAACAGCGTGCAAGGGTATCCTCAGGCCGACCGCGAGCTGGGTGCGGAACTCGGCGTGCCGGTGGTGGATCTCAACAAGGCGAGCATCGATTACCTCACGGCGCTCGGGCCGAAGGCGGATGACGGCGATCCCGCGACGACGCCGCTGCCGGAGGGCACCCGCTGGTACCGGACGAATCCGGACGGCTCGATGAACGATTACATCCACCTATGCCCGCACGGTGCGAACCAGTTCGCAAGGCTGGTGTCGCGCCTGGTGTTGAAGACGCCGGGGCTGGAAGACCTGGCCCGGCATGTCAACGCGCCACCGCGACCGCAGCCGGGGCTCACCATCCGCTCGAATTACTAATCCCGCCGTACAAAAACCATGAAACGTTCGTTTTCCGTTTTCCGGCGGTCGCTGATCCCCGCCTTGTTCGCCACCGGCCTCGCCGCGCTCGCGCAGGGCGCGGGCATCTATGACAGCGGCGGCTTCGAGTCGCCGGTCTTCCTCCTGGAGCAGAGTCTCGACGGCCAGGATCCCCAGCCGCCCTTGGGCAACGGTTCCTGGGCTCAGGACAATGGCAGCAGCGTGGCCGTGGTCACCGCGGCGAATGCGATCGATGGCACCAGGTCGATCAAGATCACCCGCAGCGCGGGCGCAACCGGGAATACCCGCTGGGGCGTGGTGAAAGTCGTCAACCCCGCGGTGCCCGACAACGTGGTCGACATCCGCTTCGACATGCAGGTGGTCCAGAAAACCAACGAGTACGGCCCACTGTTCGGCATCGAGGCCTACGGCTCGGTGTTCGGCGCGCCGAAGCTGATCGGCAGCCTGCTGCACGACGCGAGCACCGGCGAACTGGTCTGCCAACGTGGGGGCAGCGGCGCTTACATCGGGACCGGCTTCTACCCGGATCTCAAGCGGCACCAGCATTACCGGCTCTCGCTGAACTTCACCGCGCGGACCTGCTCGCTGTTTGTCAACGGGCAGCTTGTGCACACCGAAGGATTCGTGACGCCCTCGGTGGCGAACTTCACCGATGCCCCGCTCGTGACCGTCGCGGCAGGTTCGGTGGAGGAGACGGGGAGTGCCTACATCGACAACTACCGCATCTACTCGGGCACCAGCAAGTTGCCCTACCTGTTGTGGCGCGGCGATGGCACCGCCAATGTGTGGGATCTCAATCTCAGCGCCAATTGGCACGATGGCATCGGCACCGGGAAGTTCGCCACCGGGAGCGAGGTCCGCTTCGACAACAGCGGGTCTGCGATCCCGGCGATCGAACTCCGCGGTAACCTTCAGCCCTCCGCGGTGAAGGTGTCGTCCGGCCTGGACTACGCATTCTCCGGGTCGGGGACGATCACCGGCACCACCGGGCTGCTCAAGGAAGGAAGCGGCAAACTGACCCTGAACGGATCGAACAGCTACTCGGGAAACACCGTCGTGAATGCGGGCGAGTTGAGCGTGCGCAATTCTTCTGGAAGCGCCACGGGTAGCGGCAGCGTCGCGGTCGCCGCCTTGGCCACCTTGTCCGGCGATGGCCGGATCGGCGGTGCGGTCACCGTCGCGGCGGGCGGCGTGGTGATGCCCGGTGCCGGCCCCGGCACGCTGCGCATCGACAACGACCTCGCGCTGGATGGCGCGGTGCTGAAGGTCGAGCTCGGCACCAGCAGCGACCGCTTGGTCGTGGCAGGAGATCTCGAGCTCGGTGGTTCCTTGGAAATCACCGACGCGGGCGGACTGCAAGCCGGAACCTATCCGCTCGTCAGCTACGGTGGTGAACTCAGCGCTGGCTCGTTCCTGATCACCCGTGGGCCCGAGGGCTTCCGCTACCGCATCGATAGCGGCACGCCTGGCGTGATCTCCCTGGTCGTGACACCGCCCCCGCCGCCGCCGTTCGCACCGGAACTGCTGGACGCGAGTCCCGCGGGCAAGGATGCGATCACGCTCAACTGGTAGGACCGCTCCGACAACGAAGAGCAGTTTACGATCGAACGCTCGGCCGATGGTGCGGCTTTCACGCTCATCGCGAGCGTTGATGCGAACACCTCGTCGTTCACGGATGGCGGCCTGGCTTCGGGACAGACCTATCACTACCGCGTCAACGCGGGGAATAGCGGCGGCGTGTCGGTGCCTTCGAATGTCGCTTCCGCGCGCACCCTCATCTCGCCCGCGCTTGCTTACCTGAAGCTGGACGAGACCAGCGGCACGACCGCCTACGACAGCTCGCCGAATGGCAACCATGGCACTTTGGTCGGCGGACCCGTGTGGGTTTCCGGGCAATTCGACAACGGCCTCGACCTCGACGGCGTGGACGACCACGTCACGCTGCCTGCGGGCGTCACAGCCAGCCTCCGCGACTTCACCGTGGCGGCGTGGGTGAAACTCGATTCGCTCGACAACTGGTCGCGCGTGTTCGACTTCGGGTCGAATACGGCGAACTACATGTTCCTCACGCCGTCGAATGGCGCAACGCGCAAGCTGCGCTTCGCCATCAGCACCAGCGGCGGCGGCGGCGAGCAGATCATCGAGAGCCCGGCTGCCCTCCCCACCGGCGCGTGGACGCACGTGGCGGTCACGTTGTCAGGCAGGACCGGCACCTTGTATGTGAACGGCTCCGTCGTCGGGACGAACCACTCGATGACCCTTTCCCCTTCGAGCTTGGGCGCGACGGCGAACAACTACATCGGCAAGTCCCAGTACCCCGACCCGTATCTCAATGGCCAGGTCGATGAGTTCCAGCTTCATGATCGCGCGCTCGCAGTTGCGGAAGTCGCCGCCCTCGCCAATCCCGCCACGCCTCGCGCTCCCGGTGGACTCGCCGTGGTCGCAGGGGACGGACAGGTGGAGCTGAGCTGGAATGCCGTCGATGGCGCAACCAGCTATAACGTCTATCGCTCCACCGGCAATGGCTTCGCGCTGATCGCCACCGGCCTCACCAGCCCGGCCCTCACCGATGAAAGCGCGGTCAATGGCACGGCCTACAGCTATGTCGTGACCGCCTCGAACGAGTTCGGCGAGAGCGCCTTCTCCGCACCCTTCGCGGCCACTCCCTTCCCCGATGCCAAGTACAGCGGTCGCGCGGTGGCGGTCGGCGTGAACGCGGCGGGGATGCCGTTCACCTGGGGCGACACCTGCGAGCTGCCCGAGGAGGGCGGCTGGCGGCAGTCTTCGTTCCTCACCTTCGATGAAGCGGACACGGCGAGCGGGGAGATCGGCCATGCCTCGGTCATCGGCCAGGTGGACCGGACCCGCGCGGAGGCATCGGTTGGCGGCGTCGCCCTGAACGCGAACGGCGTTCTCATCGAAGTGGATTTCGCCATGGCCCGGGCGCTCGCGGTCTTCCAGTCCGGCGGCGGAACCGGGCTCGCGGGAGCATCCGAGATCGGAACACTCCACGTCGCCGGGACGCCGGTGATCATTACCGGCGAGCCGAACCAATCGGTCTCGCTGCCGAACGGCCGGATCGTGATCAACGAGCAACTCCTCAGCGACACCTCGATCACCGTGAACGCGATCCACGTGGTGCTCGATGCCGGATTGGACCTCGTGGTTGCCTCGGTCCGCGCCGGTTATCAAAGCGTGCAGGCACCGCCACCCGGTGGGGACGACTCCATCACCGGCGGCGGTTGGATTCCGGGCCCCGCGGACAAGCGCAGCTT
This sequence comes from uncultured Haloferula sp., assembly GCA_965650715.1. GTDB lineage: Bacteria > Verrucomicrobiota > Verrucomicrobiia > Verrucomicrobiales > Akkermansiaceae > Haloferula. The sequence continues at coordinate 4,996 of CBFGPU010000159.1, forward strand.
CGGCTTCAGCGGTGGCTTTGAAGGTGGCGTTCTCACGGGTCACCTCAGCTTCAAGGATCACGGCAGCGGCATGAAGGTGGAAGGCCTGACCGTCACCTACTACGGTTCCGGTGCCACCGCGAACAGCCGACGCATCGAAGGGGCCGCGAGGATCGACGGGGTCGGGGGATTCACCTACCGCCTAGAAGCCTCCGACAACGGCGAACCCGGCGATGCGGATACCTTCAGCATCGACCTCTCGAACGGCTACCACGCGGATGGCACTCTGGGTGGCGGCAATATCCAGTTGCATCGCCCGGGCGAGTAAGCGCGGCCCTGCTTAGGTCGGCAGGGCGTGCTGTTCAGGAAAGCGAGGGCGGCTCCTTCACGGGGTCGCCCTTGGCTTTTCCCGCATGGTCGCCATAAGGTTCTCCCACGCGCACGCCCCCAGCCGGAACGACCGAGTCGTCCCGCTACCGAAGGCAAGGCTCCTCAGTTCCGGTTCAAACGGAGCAGGCCGGTCGGCGGGGGCTCGGCGCGGAAGGCGCCCTCGCACTCCGCCGTCGGCGGGGGCAGCACGCCCAGCTCGATGACGATGCGGGATCCGTTCGGGAGCATGTCGAAGCAGTCGAGGCTGCTGATCTCTTCCGTGCCGCCATTTCCCGGAGTGGACTGGGCCACGTGCTCCATGAATTCGAGGGCCGCTGTCACCAGCTTGCCTTTCAATTCAGCGAGCCGCGGATCTTCTTCGACCTCGACCGTCCGGTAGAGCGACGTCGGTGCCGGCTCGGGCCGGGGTTGCGGGCTCGCCGGAGGTGAAAACCGGGTTGGGGTTACGGACGATGGAACTGCCGCTGGGGTTTTTCGGTTCATGACATTCACGGGGGTGAGCGCCGCCGGAGGGGTATGCGGTGTTACAATATTGTGACCGATTTTGCCCCCGGGGAAAGCTAAAACGTTCCTCCGCATTTTTCCGAGAATCCCTCCCTTCTCCCGTCCTTCCGCCGGCCCTGCTTCAGGCAAAGGACTCCATCGCCTCTTCCCGTGCCCAGGCATCCGCCGCGATCACGCTCTGCAGCGAACACGCTTTTTCCACCGCATGCTTCGCCATCGTCTCTTCCACCACCCGCCAGATATCCGTGAAGCGGATCCGCCCATCAACAAAGGCATCCACCGCCACCTCGTTCGCCGCGTTGAAAACCGCCGGCAAGGTCCCGCCCTGCAAGCCCGCCTCGCGCGCCAGCATCAGCGCCGGGAAGTCCGCATGGCGCGGTTCCTCGAAATCCAGACGCGCCAGCTTCCCGAAGTCCAGCGGCTGCAAGCC
>CBFGPU010000160.1:0-6290 GCA_965650715.1 uncultured Haloferula sp.
GACCGCCTCTTCTCCGGCATCCTCCGGATCGACGTGGACCAGAAGGCGGGCAGCCATGTGATCCGTCGCCAGCCGGCGCAGCTCGGGATGCCTGCGGGGTGGCCGAACAGCTTTACGGCGAATTACACGATCCCGGACGACAATCCTTTCGTCGATGCCGGGGGTGCTTATCTCGAGGAGTTCTACGCGCTCGGCCTGCGCCAGCCGTACCGCTTCTCCTACGACGCGCCGACAAACCGCATCTGGATCGGCGAGAGCGGACAGGACACGGAGGAGGAGCTGAGCATCCTCGCCGCCGGTGCGAACTATGGCTGGCCCTTCATCGAGGGAGGCTCGCCCGGACCGAAGTCGCAGCCCGCGGTAATCCATGGCACGGTCACCCCTCCGGTCTGGAGCGTGAAGCATGCCGACGGGCCGGACGGCTGCATGGTTGGCGGCTTCGTCTATCGCGGCGCGGCGCATCCGGGGCTCGCCGGGAAGTTCATCACCGTGGACAACGTCAGCGGGCGCATCCGCTCCTTCGACCACGCGAGCGGTGCGGCGACCGGCACCATCCTCACGGACATGCCGAGCGGCAGCGTTTACAGCGGGACTTCCACGATCGGGAAGGACCACGCGGGCGAGCCGGTCTTCATCAAGATCAACGGCACCACCACACGCGGGCGCTTCATGAAGCTCGCGGTCGAGCCGCCTGCCACCACGAACCCGGTGTGGTACCGGTTCGAGGATCAGGACGCCGCGAACAGTTCCGGCTACCTCTCGGACAACCCGGGCGACCGCAGCGCCGACGTCATCGACAACGGCCTCGCGATGACCGTGTACGATGACAATAGTACCAGCGCGAACGTCATCTACTCCGCCCCGAACGGCCTCACGCCGGCCGGCACGGCGGGCAACACCGCCGGCATCCGCACCCGCGCGGGCGGCGATGGCGACGGCTACCCCGGAAACGGCGGCGGCGGCCTCGCGATGCCCGACAAGTTCGGCAAGCTGGATGACTTCACCGTCGAACTGAGCTTCAAGCCCGCCGAAGGCTCGCTCACCAGCGGCAGCTACCAATGCTTCCTCGGTCTCGACGGCACCACCGGCAATGCGCCGATCGACAACGAATCCGGCCCGCCGATCCAACCTTTCCGCCTGATGCGCTGGGGCCGTAGCAGCCCGCAGGGCAACACGCAGGTCTCGCTACAGAACGGCGACCTCTTCCTCAACGTGCGCACCGTCGATCCCGCCAACGGCGAGTGGACCTCCGTGCCGATCCATGTGATCGACCGGACCGAGTTCCTCGCCGACCGCTGGTACCACCTCGCGATCGTCGGCAAGGTGAGCGATGGCACGCTGACCGTGTACTCCTACGAGAACGGCAGCTACACGCAGCTCGGCCAGGCGACGGGCTACCTGGGCAACCTCCAGTCGGGCGTGTGGAGCATCGGCCGCGGGATGTACAACGGCAGCCCGGCCGACCACGCGAACGACGCGGAGTTCGATGAAGTTCGCATCGCGAATGTCGCGCTGACGCCTTCGCAGTTCCTCTATGCGGGTACATGGCAGCCCACGGTCGTCGTCACGGAGCCGCCCGCGCTGCTTTCCGAAACGGGAGCGTTCTCGGATCTCGCCACGCTCACGCCCGCGCCGGGGGTCTTCCCCTACACCGTGAACGCGCCGCTGTGGTCGGATGCCGCGGCGAAGAAACGCTGGATCGCCCTGCCGAACGACGGCACCCACGACACGCCGGAAGAGAAGATCGGCTTCGCACCGAACGGCGACTGGTCTTTCCCGGCGGGCACCGTCTTCATCAAGCACTTCGAGCTCGCAACGGATGAGAACAACCCCGGCGTCCACCGCCGGCTGGAGACGCGCTTCATCGTGATGCCATCGGCCGGCGAGCCCTACGGCGTGACCTACCGCTGGTTGCCGGACGGCAGCGATGCCGAGCTTCTGTCCGGCGGCTTGAGCGAGCCGATCACGATCACCGAGGCGGGCGGCGGCACGCACGAGCAGACCTGGGACTACCCCAGCAGCACCGACTGCCGGATCTGCCACAATGGCAATGCGGGCCACGTGCTCGGCCTGAAGACGCACCAGCTCAACGGCGATCTCGCTTACGACCGGACGGGCCGCACCGCGAACCAGCTCGAAACGCTGGGGGCGCTCGGCTGGTTCGACTCCGCCTACAATCCCGGCCAACTCCCGTGGTTCCTGAAGGCGAAGCACGTCGCGGACACTTCCGCGAGCCTGGAAGAACGGGTGCGCTCCTATCTCGATTCGAATTGCGCGCAGTGCCACCGCCCCGGCGGCGTGCGGGCCTTCTTCGATGCCCGCTTCACCACGCCGCTGCCCGCCCAAGGTTTGATCCGCGGGGAGCTAGAGGTGCCGTACTTCGATCCGGGCGACCGCGTGGTCGTGCCCGGCGACCTCGCCCGCTCGATCCTCAAGGTCCGTCATGGCACCACGGGGACCCTGAAGATGCCACCGATCGCGAAGAACCTCGTGGACGAGCAGGCGGCGCAGGTGATCGGCGATTGGATTCTCTCCCTGCCACCCGCCCCCGGCGTGCACCTCGCGGCGCCCGCCGGAGCGGGAGGCCCTTTCCAGGTCACCATCCATTTCTCCGAGCCCGTCACCGGCCTGAGCGCTTCCGACTTCTCGGTGACGGGGGCGAGCGCGGGGAACCTGACGGGTAGCGGTCAGGACTACACCGTCACGCTCACCCCCCATGGATTCGGGGAGGTCGTGATGAGCCTGCCCGCCGGGAAGGCCCAAGGTGCCGGGGGCGAGGGCAATTTCGCCTCCGCGGAAGTCAGCACCACCGTCTCAGATGGCAGCCTGCTCGCGTGGCTCAAGCTCGACGATGGCACCGGTGCCGCCGCCACCGACAGCTCGCCACAAGAGAACCACGGCACGCTCTCCGGCATGGAGGAAAGCGATTGGATCGCCGGGAAATTCGGCGGCGCGCTCGCCTTCGATGGCTCGGAGGAGGCCGTCACCATGCCGAACGTGGCAACCGGCGACTTCACCATTTCCTTCTGGATGCGCACGACCCAGGCCTTCCAAGTCACCAATGCCGTTTCCTCCGGTCGCGCCATCGCCAGCGCGGACAGTCCGGGCGGCGCGGCGGACTTCATGATCGGCGGCACCCAGGGCAACGGCGTGAACCGCATCTCCTTCCAGACCGGTTGGGCCGGCGGGATTTTGCCCAATGTCGTGCTGCACGGCACCAGCGCGGTGAACACCGGCCAGTGGGTCCACATCGGCATCACCCGCGTGCAAGCGAGCGGGGAGATGAAGATCTACGTCGATGGCGTGCTCGAAGGCAGCGTGAACGGCAGCACCAGCACCCTGAACTCCAACGCGCTCCTCACCCTGGGCGCGAACCCCTCCGGCGCGGCTTTCAGCTACCTCGGCGACATCGACCAATTCCGCATCCACGGCCGCGCTTTGGCCGGTCCGGAGATCATCGAGCTCGCCGGTGAAACGGAGGGCCTGCCGCCCTACCGGCGATGGCTTGAAACCTGGCTCCCCGGTCTCACGCACCTGCACGGCATCGACCTCGACCCCGAACACGACGGCACCACCAACTTCGGCGAGTTCGCCTTCGGCACCAACCCGCTCGCCTTCGACCGGATCCAGACCCCGATGACCCGCGCTGCCGACGGCAGCGTGACCCTTAGCTACCTCGCCCGCAAGGTCCCCGCCGGTGCCTCCTATCACGTTCTCGCCGCCGACGACCTTGTCACCTGGACCTCCATCGACCCCGAGCTGACGGACATCCAGCGCGAGGACATCCCCGGCACGGACTACGAGCGCGTCACCGTCACCTACACCCCGCCGAGCGGCACGGAGCGGCAGTTCTACCGGATCGAAGCCGTGCCGGAGTGAGGGAAGGCAGAGTTTGGGAGAATTGACATTCTTACTTTCAATTCTTACCGTAAGGGCGTGAAAGCTCAGGTAACCTCCAAGGGACAGGTGACCATTCCGAAAGCCCTCCGGGACAAATTCGGGATCCAGCCCGGTGGCACTGTTGACTTCATCGAGACCGCTGACGGGATTCGGCTTAAGAAAGTGGTAGATTCAAAACAGGCCGCCGGCATCCTCGGGTGTCTGAAGAACGAGCTTTCCGGGGCTTCGGTGGACGAATGGATGGAGTCGCTCCGCGGTCCCGTCGAAATCCCCGGCAAATGAGCGCGGTAGCGATCGATACCTCCGTCCTGCTAGCCATCTTCAAGGGCGAGGCCGAGGGAGCTCTCTGGTTGGAGAAGCTTCAGCAACTTGCAGAGACGGCGGCCTTGCGCCTTTGCCCCGTGGTCCTGGCGGAGGTCCGGTCCTTTTTCGCTTCCGACGAAGCCTGTCTCAAAGCCTTGGATTCCCTGCAGATCCAGTTCAGCGATCTGGAGAAGTCATCCGCCGTTTTTGCCGGAACGGTTTTCCGTAAGTATCGTCAAGCAGGTGGTCCGCGCACCACGATCCTTCCGGACTTTCTCGTCGCAGCCCATGCGGCAAAGCAAGCGGATGCGCTTGCGACCAAAGACCGGGGGTATATGCGCTCGTATTTCCCGAAGATTCGGCTGGTGTCCGTATCGGAGATCCAATGAACCCGGTTGGCACCCGACTTTTCCCGGTCGGGCTAGCCGGAGTCGGCGGCATGGGAAGAGAAGCGAAGCGGTTGAGTCCAAGCCCTTCCCCTCGCGTTTCAAAAACTTGGCACTTGGCACCTTTCCTTCGGAACTTTCCACTCTCCCCGTGTTCCAGATCGTCTTCAACGAAATCAGCGCCGCCGAGATCTCGCGTCTCGACACGCTGGAGCAGCTCGAGCTCCTCGACGAGTTCAAGGTGACCGAGAAGGACCTGGAGAACCTGGGCGACGACCGTTTCGGCAAGATCGAGCGTGACGGCCGGACGCTCTACCGCTTCCGCGCGAAGGACTGGCGCTTCTACTTTGAAGTGAAGGACGGCTTCGTCATCGTCCACCGGGTGCTTCACAAGGGCACCTTTTCCGATTTCGCCTTCCGCTCGAAGATTCCGATCGGCGAGGACGAGGAGCTGGCCAAGTCCAAGCACTTCTGGAAGCTGATCGACGAAGGTCGCGCCGCGCGGAGGCTCTGAGGCGTCGCCCCACGGAAACCGGGGCGATAACGGCAGGTTTCGTGGTCATGGGGAGAGAGGGCGGATGCCCGGGCGGTTCCGAGGGTGGTGCGAACCCGATTGCGATGGGGAGAAGGGTCGTGTCCGGGATTGTGCGGAAGAAAAATCGGTTTGGCCCCTAAACTTTTCGGTTCGGGCGGACGTGAACGTGGCTGCCGTCCACCCAAGGGCGGACTGCGTCTTCCAAAACCCCTTCAACCCCAAACCCTCGATCTCCTCCGTTGCGGGCGAGCCATGCCCTTTTTTCAGGGTAAAGCTTTGTTTCCTGACGGGATGGATCGCGGGTGTTTCCACGAGCAACCCATGAATACCCGTAAACAGAATCCCGTCACGCGCCATTCCTTGATTCACACGGCGGCGCGTCATTCCTGCTGTATCGCAGGGATCCTGGCAGGCAGCGCCCTGGCTCCCGACGCGCAGGCGGCCGACATTCAATGGACCGGCACGACCGGGACCTGGACCGATCCCGCGAACTGGTCCACGGGGACCGTTCCGGGTCCGAACGATTACGCCTGGGTCGGAAACGGCGGCACGGTGCAGATCGCAAACGGTGATCCCGTCTGGACGACCCAGGATTTCCGGACCGGTGCCGGTGGTCCGACCGGAACGATCGAGCAGAACGGCGGGGTCGTGAACATCACGAGTTGGTTCCGCATGGGCGTCGATCCCGGGTCCACCGGCACCTACAACATGAACGGCGGTGTGTTGAACGTCCGTTCGAACCGCTTCAACCTGGGAGAAAAGGGTCTGGGCGTGCTGAACCTCACGGATGGCTTGATCGTGCATGGCAGCGGCCAGTTGATCGCGGGCAACCGTGACAACGGAAACGAGTCCGGCCCGGCCGCGAGCGGGGTGATCAATCAATCGGGCGGCACCTTCACGAACGAGAGCGAAGTGTGGATCGGCTTCGGCGTGAACGGCGACAACACCGACGCCGGCACCTTCAACCTGACTGGAGGCACCTTCAACGTGCGCCGTTGGTTCGTGATGGGTCGCACGGGTGGCGAAGGGACCCTCAATGTCTCCGGAGCGAACACCTTGCTCGCAAAGTCGAGCGAAGACGGGCACATGATCCTAGGGGACGTCGCGGGCGGGAACAATCCGAAGGGCACGGTGAACCAGAACGGCGGGACGGTCCAGATCGGTTC
>CBFGPU010000161.1:0-6281 GCA_965650715.1 uncultured Haloferula sp.
ACTGCCCCATGTTTCCTCCCGGCAAATCGGCGCGCCCGATCGACCCCGCGAAAAGCGTGTCCCCGGAGTACAATTCGCCGCTCTCCGCGTGATGAAAGGTCACGCTGTCCGGGGCATGTCCCGGCACGTGTGCCAGATCCATCACCAGACCGCCGATCTCCAGTCGATCCCTGCCCTCCAGAAGCTCGTCCACCGCATACGGCTCCACATGGATCGGCATGCCCCACGCCCGCACCCGCTCCTCCAGGGTCAGCGCCGCCGAATACGGGGCCCAAGCGAAGACCTTCGCCCCCATCGCCGCCACCGCCGCCGCATCCTCGACGTGATCGTAGTGCTGGTGCGTCAGCAGCAAGGCCACCGGCCGCACACCGCGCATCTCGAGCCACTCCGCCACCCCCTGCGGTGCATCGACCAGCACATGCCCGCCATCGGGTGTCCGGATCAAATAACCATTCGTCTGAACAAAACCGCCGGTGAAGCAATCGGGCATGCGCGGATGAAGCTCGCCTCGTGCCGGAGTGTCAAACGCTTGCGAAGCCGGTCCCGCCGGCGGGAATGCCTTTTACTTCTTCGACAGCTCGGAGCCGAAGAGCGGGCAATCGTAGTCGAGCCGCTCCTGCGTGGCCCCGGCCTGCGCCAGCCAGGCGGGCAGCTTGAAGCTCTCCCCGCGCCGGTCGCTCAGACGGAGCACCGGGCCGGTGTTCTGGTCCAGCGCGACGATCGCGCCGCCGGGCACCGAGTGCTTCCACATCTGCGGCAGGCTGCCCTTCTTCAAGCGATGCGCTTCCAGCCGCAGAGCCGAGAGCGTCACCAAGCGCCGCCACGCGATCCGGCTGTGGCCGTCGCAGAAGTCCACGATGTACTCGGCTTCCTTCGGGGAAATGGTTTCCGCCCCCGCCAGGGTTTCCGGCAGCACGCCAACCCGGCGGCTCTTCTTCCACTCGGCCGCCAGCGCCAGGCATACGGGCTTCTTCCCGATGTGGCCGAGATTCGCGAAGCCATCGCCGACGAGGTCATAGACATGGCGCCAGGCCTCCTGCGCGTCGTTCTTGTTCTCGGGATCTTCGGCCTTCTCCGCCAGATCCATCATCCGGATCACCTGGGCCTCGCCCCAGCCGTCGAGGAGAAGCTTGTTCTCCACCTCCGGCAGCGGTGCCTTGTTGAGCAGGCTGATTCGGTTGTCGAGGCGTTGCAGCGCGGTGGCATCCAGCTTGCCCGCCGCCGCGAGCCGCTCGATCACGCCCAGCGCGCGCAACTCGGCATCGCGGAAGATCTCGCGGTCGCTCTGTGTCATCGCCGGCTCCATCGAGGTCACGGCGTGCAGCACGGTCTCCGCGCGCAGCAGTGCCTCGGGATAGGCCTTGTTCCGATGCGCGGCTTCCAGCTTCGCGCACAGCACTTCCATCCAGATCGGGATCTCCGGACCGATGAAATGTTGCTCGTGATAGGCCATGCCCGCGTGTTGCCAGTTCAGACGGTCGAGCAGCGGGAGCAACTCCGCGGGCATCCCCGCGGCGGCTTTCTTGCGCTTCTCGCCTGGCAGCAGCGGGACTCCGAGTTCGATCTCCGGCGAGCTGTTCGTGAGCTCCCGCACCTTCTCCACCGGGGCGAGTTGGGCGGGGGTGATCACGGCGGTCGGCACCGGAAAGTCGTTCTGGTATTCCTCGCCCGCCACGAGATCGTCGACCAGGTTCCCGAAGAGGCCGAGACAGGTGACTGCCAGCGCCCCCACGACCAGCGCGAAGGGGAGCACGAAGGCACCCCCGTACAATGCGCCGCCGCAAATTCGCATCAGGAATCCGGGCCTCTTGCGCAGGACCTCGCCCAACAGCACCTCGATCTGCCGCGGCCAGGTCTTGTCGCGAAAAAACTCCTCGTTCCCCTCATCCTGGATGCCCTTGAAGATCCGCCGCAGTGTTTCGTCCTCGTCCTCCGCATCGGCCCAGCCGAGCCGCCGTCCGCCACGCACCACCTTGATCATCCGGATGTCCCAAGCCAGACCTGCCATCATCGAGATCGCGATGTAGCGGAACACCCGTCCGCCCGGTCCCATGAAGATGGAACCGAGGAACACCGCGATGGCCGAGGCGAGCGTGAAGAGCGGCCGCAGGAAGGGTAGGTCGCGGAACACCAGCAGGTCCACGACCTTGCCGCCGTCGAGAGGCAGGAAGGGCAGCAGGTGGAAGGCGTTCAGCAGCACCGCCATCGCGCCGATCTCGGGGGCCAGCGGCGGCAGGGCGGGGATGAAGTAACCGCTCACCAGCACCGCCATCCCGGCCATCAGGCCGGGCAGGGGACCCGCCAGCACCACGGCGAGCTGCTGCCATGCGGGCGCATGCAGCTTGCGCCCGCGGTCCAGCGGGCTGAGGAAGGGAATGAAGAACCGGCCCATGCCCTTGTAGCCGAAGAGCTTCATCATGATCCAGTGGCCGAATTCGTGGATCGCCATCAGGCCCAGCGCGGTGAGCACGGTCGCCAGGGGATTGCCCGCGCCGAAGATGAAGAACATCGCGCCCACGGTGATCGCCGTGCGCAAGATACGGCCTGCGTAGTACTTACCGCCCGGCTTCTTGTCGGTGCGTGCGCGGTAGCGTTGGAGGTAGTCCTCGACGATATCCTCCGGAGTCCGCCTTCCCTCGGGCACGGGCGCGGCTTCCTCCTCGTCGTCCTTGCGTTTCACCACGGAGGCGACATCGCTGCGGCGTCCGGAACCGTAGGCGGAGCCGGTGCAAAGCGCCCCCAACCGGCGGCAGGCCAGCTTCGGCAGCGCGGCGATCGCCGGTTGCGCGCCTGCCTGCCCGGCGGAAAGCGGCTTGAAGCCTCCTCCCGCGAGCAGGTTGTCGAGCACCGCCTGCTCCTCCGCCGCGAGGCGTTCCGGCAGGGCCGGTGGCAGGATTGGAGAGAGGCCCTCCATCCGTGTGCGATGGTAGTCCACCTGCTCTTGCAGCGTCTTGAAGACCCGGTGGGACTCGTGCCAATGCACGGGCACCCGCGGGGCGAGCGGACGATCCGCGGTCACCACCACGGTCCCGTCCGGCAGGAAGGAGAGCAGCGTGAGACTCAAACGCGGACGGTCTTCGGGCGCATGGACCTTCGCCTTGACCAGCGCGACCGAGCGGTCATTGCCGTGGACCAGCCGCCACATGTAGGTCTCGTGCTTTCCCTCGTCGCTGGCGCGGGTGCAGCCCTGCACCGCAAAGCCCAGGAAGCCCAAGCGCCCCAGCCATGGCTGGGCGTAGCGCTGCGTCTCCTTCGGCAGCGTTGCGGGATTCACCGCGGAATGCACCGGCAGCCGCCACGGCTTCAACCGCAGGGCCATGGCGATCACCCCCAGCACCAGCAGCGGTGCCAGGACGATCAGCGCCAGATACACGGCGGGCCACCCTGCGGGAAGGACGGCATCGAAGGGGAAGAGACTAAGGGCGACCACACCTGTTTGAATACCGAAGGCCGGATTTTTTTACAAATCCATATTCAAACAACCTTGATTTTCAAAAACCGGTGACATTTTCCCTCGGGCCCCCCATCCCCGGGACCTCCCGTCTTCTCCGATTCTTCATCATGCCAATCTTGACTTGTCTCCCCCTCATAACATTCCTCCCGCGATGATTTGCCCTTTCCTCCGTGGCAGCACCCGCCTCGCCAGCCTGTTCCTTGGCCTGCTCCTTTCCGCCGCCAGCCTCCCCGCCCAGACGCCGCAGGGCCGTATCCTGAACACCTTCGACGGCACCCTCGATCATCACGAGCCTTTCCTCGAGACGGAGACGATGATCGTCAGCGCGAAGACTTACTACCGCACCGATTGGGGCGAGGAGGGCGAGGAGTGGCAGAAGGTCAGGTTCTGGGACAAGGACGGCAGCAACTACAGCGAGCGCGTCATCCCCAAGGGGCTGGGAGCCGGCACCTCCTCCATGCGCTGCATCGCGCAGGGCAACGACCTCTTCCTGCCCAGCGGCGGCAGCTACCACGTCGTGAATCGCGATCCCTCGGTTCCCGTCCGTTGGGTCGGCTACATCGAGGCCAACCTCTGCGAGGTCACCGATCAGTATCTCATCGTCCGCACCCTTTACGCACAGGATTGGGACGGGATCAAATTTCATGATCGCCAGACCTTCCAGCAGGTGGGGCGGGTCGAGACCACCCTCCGTGTCCAGCAACTCGTGGCACGGGACAACGACATCGTCTTCACCTCCCGCGATGCCAAGGGCCGCTTCCGCATCCACCGCATGGGCTATCCGGACTTCAGCACCAGCGACGTGGTGAAAATGAAGATCACCGCGCTGCCCGGCACCTACGACAACGTCGTCTTCTTCGGGAAGAATTTCGCCGTTGTCAGCGGCAAGGGGAAGGAATCCGTCATCCGTTACTCGGATCCCGCGAAGAAGGGGAAGACGGGCGTCTATCCCCTCGAGGACACCGCGACCTACGGCGAGTGGCTGGAGTGCGACGGCACCCTCGCGCGCTGGGTTCCCCATCCGGTGCCGGGCCTCTGGCGCTTCGAGTTTGCCGACAACGGCTACACGCTCCAGCCGGTCGACCTGCCGGCAGGTTTTCTGGGCAGCCACTATCTCTCGGCGGGTGACAATAGCATCTATGTCAGCGGCCCGACCTCGTACGTCGGATACCTCAAGCCCGGCGACTGGGTCCACCGTCTCGACTTCTCGCCCGGCAGGCAACTGCTTCTCGACAATCCGGTCGCCGACGAGCGCGACGGCGCGCTCCGCTTTACCGCGAGGCTCGATCAGCCCGCTACCCAAGCGGTCACCTTCAGCTACGAAACCGCAGGCGGCAGCGCGGTCTCCGGCACCGATTTCACCGCCGTCTCCGGCACGGCGACCATCGCCGTTGGCCAGAGCGAAGCCCACATCGAGGTGCCCTTGACCGAAGATCTCACCATCGAGCGCCCCGAGTCGCTGGAACTCCGGATCACCGCCTTGCAAGGTGCCCTGTGCGATTCCACCACGGTCGTAGGTCGCATCCGGGGCTCCGGTGCGCGGCTGCTTGAAGAAGTGGCCGACGATACCGGCGGCTTCGTGGTCGGCACGCTCGATACCACCGCCACCCGCGAGAATTCGGTGCGCAGCTTCACCATCGGCGACCATACCGTCGAGGCACGGAAACTCGGCTTCGACGGCTTCTGGCCGGTGGCGGATGGCGGCGATGGCTTCCGCTACGCGCGGGCCGTGCCTCTCGGCAGCGACCGGATGAAGTTCTGCCAGTTCGATGGCACGACCGGGGATCTCCTGGAAGTCTTCGACCACGCGCCCTTCAATTGCCAGGGCGGCGAGGTCATCCTCGGCAAGGGCGTCGGCTATATCCGCTACGGATTCTACGATGGCTTCCCGGTCATCTCGCTCGATGGCATCGCACCGGTGGAAGGAGCGGGCGAGCAGGTCTTCACGGTGAAGAGCGAGCGCACCACCCGCCTGCTCCACTTCGAGGCCGAATGGAGCGATCCCGCGCAGGCCGCAGGGGATGTCTCCTTTGTCGGCCTTCCTTCCGGTGACATCGCCTTCCACATCACTCCGGATGACGATCAGACGGCGGACCTCGGGGTCCCGCGCAGCATCGCCATCGGCCTGCTCGATGTGGCCGATCTTTCGTTCAGTGCCATGACCGCGAATGTCCTGATGCAGGACAATGACGTGGTGCACACCACCTTCGTGCCCACCGAGACTTTCCAGGCGAAGTCCCTCGCCGCGAGCGGCAACCGTGTCTGGCTGGCCCGGACCAACGGGTCGAAGGTGGAAGCCTTCGATTTCGCTGGAGGCATGCTCAAGCCGGGACCGAAGGTTGCCATGCCCAAGGGCGTGAGCCTGAGGTCGAACAACCACCACTACTCCTACGGTGCCGGGCAAGCGCTCGCCTTCGACGGCTCGCGCCTGCTGGCCTGCGCGGACAAGGTCACCGGTTCCGGCATCCTGACCTTCACCGGCGCGGGCGGCAGCAAGCCGAAAGGAAAGTTCCTTACCACCCAGTTGATGGGGACCAGCCAAGTCGCGGCACCCGGCTTTACGATCACCAGCAATGCCATTCCCCTCGCCGGCACCTACTGCGTCGTCCAGGTGCGCGACTTGAAGAACAAGCTGGTGACGGAACTGAAGCCCGGCAATCTGCAGGGCCCCTCCTTCGGTTATTCGATGGCGGTTTCCGGAAACATCCTCTGGATCGCGTCGCCCCGCATCGGCGGTCTTGGCGGGCGCGTCGATGGCTACCTGCTGGGCAGCTTCGCTCCCTTCACCACGCTCATCAGTCCGGACCCGGTCGCAGGCGGCACCTCC
>CBFGPU010000162.1:0-6280 GCA_965650715.1 uncultured Haloferula sp.
CATTGACGCCCCCCCCCGCCCCCCCCACCACTCCTTCAGAAAGATAACCCGCCCCCCATGCCGCTGCTCCGCCCCCGCGTCCTCTCCCTGTCACTCCTCGCCCTAACTGTGCCCGTTTCGAATCGGGCCGCTGGCGGTGACACGGACTTCACCACCCCGCCGCGCATCGATCTGCTCGCTCCTTCGCAGGCTTTCTCGACCTTCGCCAATCAATTCACCGCCGCCGATCTCGATGGCGATGGCGACCAGGACCTGGTCCATTTGCCGGAAGGCGGCGAGTTTCCGGGTGATCCGCATGCTTACTGGATCGAGAACCTCGGCAATCGCCAGTTCGGCCCGCTGCGCCTCATCCACCTCGGCCCTACTGCCGCCGGCCAGAGCCTGAGCCGCCCCGTAGTGTGGAATCTCCTTGGCGATTCGAAGCCGGAGATCTTCGTGAACCGCCGCCAGTGGCCCCACGATGGCCTTTATCAGCCGCTCTCGCTCGGCCCGGAACTCGATGCGGATAGGCCCATACCCATCGTGCCCACGGTCCTTGCCGCCGGTGAATCCCGCCCGTGGGATCTCGTCGACTTCGATGGCACGGGGAATCCCTACATCGTCGCGGTGGCCGGCGCCTATGGTGCCAATCAAACCGTGGTGACCGCCTACAAGCCGAACGGCGGAGTCGGCGGACCCTTCCAAGAGGCATACACCGCCTTTTCGCTGTACTACGATCCACATTCCGTCATGGACATCGAGGCCAGCGATGCCGATGGCGATGGCGACCTCGATCTCTGCCTGGCCTGCTTTGAGGACGGAATGCGCATCTACGAGCGAGAGGTGGGCAACAGCAACTTCCTCGAGCCGCGCCTGATCGAGGGCGTGAACTGGCACGCGACCTGGATCGATCTGGACGGAGATGGCCGTAATGACATCCTGCAGCCGGACGGTTCCTGGTATCGCAACGACGGCAATTGGAATTTCGCGCTGCAAGAGACCTCGCCCGCTTACGCCCTGCTTGACTATTCCGCTTTCACGAAGGTCGTCCCTCGCGCCGGCCAGTCCGCACTGGTGCATGCCATCGTCCTCACGGAGGATCAGACCGCTTACGAGCGCATCCTCGTCCCCTTCGATTCCGCCGAGCCGATCCTGCGCGAGGCCGCACCGGGCAGTCACGCCGACTATCACGTGATCCTCCACTACGGGGATCTCGATGGGGACGGGCACATCGACTTGATCTATTCCCACTCCGCGGGAAGCTCGTACTACGGATCTCGTATCATCGCCGCCGGATGGGGTTCCGGCTCCGGTTTCTCCGCGCCGCAGACGCTTTATGCCGGGCCCTCGCCGCTCCACCGCCTCTTCAGCGCCGATTTCAATGGTGACCGCTGCCCGGATCTCGTCAGCGGTCCGGATGCGCTCGACCGCTACCACGTTCACTACAACCGCGGCGTGACCGGTCCGGATGCAGGCGTGCCGATCAATGGCCTGGAAATCCCCGGCACCGAGCTGCGCATTATCGGGGCCGCCCGCATCGACAAGGACAAGTATCCCGATCTGGTCTGCTGCTACACCCGCCAGCCGGTGGGTACAGGCGGCCCGGAGAATGCCCTCGTCGTCGTGCGCGGGCGGAAGGACGGTTCCTTCATCCCGCCGGTCATTCCTTCCGGCGGATTGGTCTTCAGCTCCGGCTACGAGCCGGATGGCGGCGGCGTGGATAACCGGAACTTCGTCGATTGGGATCGCGATGGCGACCTCGACCTCGTCTCCTGGGGCCAGTGGCATGAGAACGTGAATGGCAGTTTCCCCGCCGGTTACCGCCTGCTGGTGGAGCTGGGCACCGTTCCGGATTTCCTCGGCAAGACGATCGTCATCGGCGGCACCATTACCGGCGATATCGATGGCGACCGTGCTCCGGACATCATCTCCCTGGTGCATGGCCCGGGCACTAGGAATCAGCCGCCGGACCACATGCTCGTCGCCTTTAACGACGGCCGCGGCGGGATCGAGGCCACCGTCGAGCTGCCGATCCAACTTGCCGCCTATGACTTCCTGGCCAACCCGGTGATGAGCGGCACCGCCGTGCTGACGGACCTGAATGGCGACAAGCTCCCGGATCTCTGGTTCCGCGAATTCGCCAGCGCCGACGTCCTCGGCAATCCCGTCGCCGCTGACCGCTGGCTGCGCAATCCCGGCCGCCGCACCGCGCGCGACATGAGCACCTGGGTCTCCACCGCCCTTCCCGCCGCCAACAACAAGGTCGCTGCCGGCGTGGCCTTTGGCGATTTCGATGGCGACCACCGCGCCGTGAACCTGAAGAGGAACCTCGGCGAATGGCTCAGCCCTTGGGGCTACCTGCAATCCACCAAGCGCGGCCCCCTCTTTTCCGAGCCCTACGACTTCACGAACTCCCACATCGACCTCACCAAGCAAGGCTTCTCCGGCGGCGTGGATATCGATGCCGACCGCGACACCGACTTCCTCCTCGGCGGCGGAGACTTCCCGCTGGTCATCCTGCGCAACCCCTCCGCCGATGGCGGCAAACGCCCGCCGCGGAAGGTGAAGGAAGTCGAGTGGCTCGGGACCTTGCCTGTGGTGAGGTAGGCGCTCAAGCCGTACGCAAGAGCCAGAAGAAGCCCCCGCCCGTCTCCTCCTGCCTTCCTTGGCACTTGGTCCTTCTTACTTGGAACTTCAAAGCTCGATGATCACCTTGATCGCCCCGACCTTCGGATCCGTGAACCTCGCGAACCCGGTCGGCACTTCATCGAAGGACAGGCGATGCGTGATCCATGCATCCGTGTCGATCTTCCCCTCACCGATCAGCGCGATGATCTTCCCGAAGTCCGCCGGCAAGGCATTCCGCGACGCAAGCAAGGTCAGCTCCCGCCGATGAAACACCGGGGCATGCGGGAACTTCAGCTCCTGCGTGGTGATCCCGACATAGACGACGCGGCCCGTGAATCCCGCATACTGGAAACACGTGGACATCGACATTGCCGAGCCCGTGGCATCGATCACGACATCGGCAAGCTGCCCGCCGGTGATCGCTTCCAGCTCCTTCAACTCCGAGCCATCGCCGCGCGCGAGGATGCCGTGCTTGATCCCGAGTTTCTCCGCACAGAAGTCGATACGACCCTGCACCATGTCCATCACGATCACCCGCAGGTCCATCAACTTGAGGAACTCCAGGCAGGCGAGCCCGATCGGGCCGGCACCGATCACCAGCACCGTCTCGCCCGGCTGCGGATTGCCGCGCTGCACGGCGTGGTAGCCGATCGCCAGGGTCTCGACGAGCGCGAGCTGGTCGTAGGAAAGATGGTTGCCCGCGTGCAGCTTCCTTGCGGGCACGATCCAGGAATCGCGCAAGCCGCCGTCCTGGTGCACGCCGAGCACTTGCACGCCCGGGCAGCAATTGGACGAGCCTTTCAGGCTGACCGGCGACGCGGGATCGTTCACGTAGGGCTCCAGCGAGACCTTGTCCCCCCTCTTCACATTTGACACGCCCTCGCCGGTCGCGAGCACTTCCAGGCCGAGTTCATGGCCGGGAATGCGCGGGTAGGAGAAGAACGGCATCTTGCCGAGGTAGCCGGAGAGATCGGTGCCGCAGATGCCCATGCGGTGCGTGCGGACCAGCGCCTCGCCGGGACCGGGAGCGGGAGGTTCGGGAAGATCGATGACCCGGATCTCTTCCGGGCGGGTGAATTGGATGGCTTGCATGTTGAAGGATATTGGAAGGGAGAGAAAGGCGGCGACTTCAAGGGTTCGTGGTTCCGCCTTCAGGCGGTTGAATCAGTTCTCCGGCCGCCTGCTTCGCTTATTCCGCCTGAAGGCGGAACTACGAAGCCTGCGGCCCGCGGACACAATATGGCTTCAGGAGGCATCAAAGCGCATCGAAGCAATCGTCTGCCGCGCCGCGGCCTCCGGATCTCCCCCCGTGAAAATCTCCGCGGAGATGTACCCTTGGTACGAGATCTCCCGTAGCGCCGCCATCACCGCCCCCGCATCGGTGTGACCGCTGCCCATCGCCAGGCGGTTCGAGTCCGCCCAGTGGACGTGCCCGATCTTCGGGCCCGCATCCCGGATAGCCTGCGCAATGTCCGCTTCCTCGATGTTCATGTGGAAGAGGTCGGCGAGCAGCACGACATTGCCGAAGCCGTGGGCGGTCAGGAATTCCGCCGCGGGAAGCTGGCGGTTGAAGAGGTTCGTCTCGTAGCGGTTCAGCGGCTCGTAGATGAATTTCACCCCCGCCTCTCCCGCCGCCTTGTCGATCATGCCAAGCGACCCCGCGAAAAGCTCCAGCGCCCGCTCGCGGCTGATCTCCCCGCCCCATTTCCCCTGCATCGAGCCGAGGATGCACGGCGCGCCGAGGCTGCCCCCGAACTCTACCATCCGCAGGATGAAGTCCAGCGCCCCGCGGCGCTTCTCCGGGGAGGGATCGGTCAGCGAGAGCCCGTGCTTCACCATCCCCGCACCGCTGCCAACCGCCGCCACGCCAAGGCCGAAGCGCTCGCACAGCCCGCGGATCGTTTCCACCGGCACCTCGTCCGGGTCACCGAAGAACAGCTCCACGGCATCATAGCCGCAGGCCGCGGCTTTCGCGAAGCCGGCCTCGAGCTCGTCATGAAACACGAAAGGTCCGGCGGCCATCTCCGGCACGCGGCAAAGGGTAACGGCGGTCTTCATCACTCGGATTCCAGGATGATGTTTCCGTAAGCGGTCGTGTCGCCGGTGCGGATCAGCCCGATCGCCCGCGGCACCCGCTTCTTGAATTCCACGTGCGGCTCGCGGGTCAGCGGGATCTTGCCGAAGGAGCGGGCGAATTCGTTCACCGTCTCCTGTGGATTCGTGGCCAGGAATTCCTCCGCCTGCCAGATCCGGCCCATCTTGAAATTCGGCGTGAGCAGGTTCAGCACCTCGAGGATGGTGGGGATGCCGTGGGTCAGCGAGATGTCCACCGTCTCGATTTCAGGCCAGTAGGGAAAGGCCGCGTCCGCGATGACCAGGGTATTCGTGTGCCGGATCCGCGCGATCAGGTCGAGCACGCCGGGATTGATGATGCCGCTCAGGAGCATGCGCGGAGCTTAAAAGTTCCAAATCCGAAGTTCCAAGTTCCAAAAGAAACAAAGAAAAACAAACACGTTTCCAAAGGAGGTGGACGAAGGTTCAAGCTCCAAACTCCAAGATCCAAGGAAAGGCCCCCGGAATAGGGCAACGTCCCGAAGCAAACAGCTGTTCCTTGGATCTTAGAGTTTGGAATTTGGAACTTCCGCCTGTCTGCCTTGGAACTTGGCACTTCTCACTTGGAACTTTAGTCTTTTGACGTGCAACGACGTAGCGCCCAGATCGCCGGTGAACTCGAGCAGGAAGTCCTGGCCGGGAAACTCCCCCCCGGAGACCGCCTCCCCTCGGAGGAAAAGCTCTGCGAACGTTTCGGCGTGAGCCGCACGGTTATCCGGGAGGCGATCCAGCAATTGCGCGGCCGCGGGCTGCTGCGGACCCTCAAGGGCTCCGGCACCTACATCGCCGACCCCAGCTTGGAATCGCTCGGGCAGGTCGTGGAGAGCTACTCGGTGCTGGCGGAGGAAAGCGATTTCCTCGAGCTGATCGATTTCCGCATCCTGATCGAAACCGAGTGCGCCCGCCTCGCGGCCAAGAACGCCGGTGAGCAGGTCATCCGCGAGTTGAAGCGTATCCTCGACACGATGGAGAAGGCGAAGGGCGCGAAGGACAAATTCAGCAAGGCGGACATCGCCTTCCACCTCGCCATCGCGCGCGGCTCGGGGAATGGCATCTACTCGATCCTCCTCGGCGCACTGGAGAAACGCTGCATCGCCTACGCCCAGGCAAACCGCGGCGACGGCGATTGGTCGACCCCGGTAATCGAGGGCCACCGCGCGATCCTCGACGCAATCGAAGCCGGCGAGCCGGACGATGCCGCGCGGGAGATGAGGAAGCACCTGCTATCTTCGCGCAGGCACTTCGTGGATCTCGAGCACGGGGGAAAGTGACGGTAGGGATCGCTCTCGGGAATCCGGCGAACAGGTTGCCGCTTCCCCCATCGATCCCGAAAACCCAACCATCCCCGGATGCTCCCACGTCAGTCGGCCTCGTCGGGGTGTAGCGGCAGCCACGCAGGCTGCCCAAACCCTGGCCCATCTCTAAACGAGAAAGCCGATCCCCGCCCGCCATCCCACCCACCTTTGATCCTCCCCTCGCCGGGCCTCTCGGAGCGAGGTCCCTGCCTCCCACCACGAAATGCCGCACGGGAAACCCAAGACCCGTGCGGCATTTCTGCCGG
>CBFGPU010000163.1:0-6278 GCA_965650715.1 uncultured Haloferula sp.
TGTTGGAAGCGACGCTGTCCTTCCTGGGGCTCGGCGTGAAGGCACCTAACAGCTCTTGGGGCGTATTGATCCAGGAGGGTGCGAACTTCATGCTGACGAACCCGATGCAGCTCTTTTTCCCGGCGCTGTTCTTCTCGCTGACCTTGTTCTCGCTGAACTTCCTGGGAGACGGCCTCCGCGATGCGCTGGATCCGAAGGCGGCGAAAGACTAGGCCGTGTAGCAATTTTCACTCGCCAAAGATACGGGAACATGTGTTCATCCGACCATGTCAGATCGCATTGCCGACATGCCCTTGGACGAGCGCCCGCGGGAGAAGCTGGCGAAATTCGGGCCGACGGCGCTGGATAACGCCGAACTGCTGGCGATCTTCCTGCGGACCGGAGTCGTGGGTCGCAGCGCGATCCAGATCGGGCGGGATCTGCTGGAGCACTACGGGTCGATCGGCTCGCTCGGCAGCGCGGGGGCGGTGGAGCTCTCGAAGCAGCCGGGGCTGGGCTTGGCCAAGGCCTGCCAACTCGTCGCCGCCTTCGAACTGGGGTCACGCGCCGCCCGCGAGCAGATCGCGCAGACGCCGCTCGACGCGCCGGAAATCATTTACCGGACCTTCGCCCCGCAGCTCGCCTGGCTGCGGCAGGAGAAGCTGATCGTGGCGCTCTTGGACACCCGGCTGCGGCATACCGGGACAGTGGAGGTCAGCTCCGGAAATCTCAATGAAACAGTAGCCCACCCCCGCGAGGTGCTACGACCCGTAATCACCCGCGGGGCCTTTGGCTTCGTCCTGATCCACAACCATCCCTCCGGCGATCCGGCACCGAGCAAGGCGGACGAGCATTTCACCCGGCGGATCAACGAGGCCGCCGACCTGATGCAGGTGAAGTTCCTCGATCATGTGATCGTCGGGAGGCCGGACCACGGGAGGGAGCCGTATTTCTCCTTCCGGGAAGCGGGAGTCGTGGCCTAGGGGTCGAAGATCCAAGTGAAAAGTTCAAGTGCCAAGAACAGCCGGAGAAAACAGAAAAGGCGACCCGCAGGCCGCCTTTCTTGGAACTTGGAACTTCTTCCTTGGAACTTACTTCACGCCCTTCTTGGAGAGGCGGGTGCCCTTGGTCGCGCCTTGGCGGGCCTTGAACTTCGGGTTCGTCTTGCAGATCACGTAGAGCGTGCCTTTGCGCTTCACCACCTGACAGGCGGAGTGGCGGCGTTTGGCGGACGAGAGAGAAGAGAGAACTTTCATGGGAAAATGGGCGCTGCGGTGCGGGCCGCGGAAATTACGGAACCGCGCGGACTTGTAAAGCCGATTCTCGCGCGAAAAATCGTGTTCATCCGAGCGCCGCCATGATGTTCTCTCCGCGCGCACCGGATGAGCGAGAATTTCTACCAGAAAACCACCTCCGCCCCGACCACGTCCTTCGACGTTTCGCTGCGTCCGCCAGTCTTTTCCGAGTTCATCGGCCAGGAGAAGGTGAAGGACCGCCTGCTACTGATGGTGGAGGCGGCCCGGCAGCGGGGCGACGTGCTGGATCACGTGCTGCTTTCCGGCCCGCCGGGCCTGGGGAAAACGACCCTGGCGAACATCATCGCCCGCGCGACGGGATCCCAGCTCCACGTGACCTCCGGGCCGCAGATCGAGAAGGCCGGGGACCTGGCCGGGGTGCTGACAAACCTGCAGAAGGGCGACGTGCTTTTCATCGACGAAATCCACCGCCTGCACCCGGCGATCGAGGAGTATCTCTACCCCGCGATGGAGGACTTCCGGCTGGATATCATCATCGATTCCGGTCCGTCGGCGCGGTCGATCCAGCTCAATCTGCCGCGTTTCACCTTGGTGGGCGCCACCACCCGCTCCGGGATGCTGACCGCTCCACTGCGCTCGCGGTTCGGGCTGGTGAACCGGCTCGATTATTACACTCAGGCGGAGCTGGCGCAGATCATCGAGCGCTCGGCCGGCTTGCTCGACATCCCGGTCCTGCACGAGGGAGCGATGGAGATCGCCGCACGTTCCCGCGGGACCCCACGGGTGGCGAATGCCCTGCTGCGCTGGGTCCGCGACTACGCGCAAGTGAAAGGCAATGGCTCCATCAACGGCCCGGTCGCCGACGCCGCGCTGGGGATGATCGAGATCGACGCGCAGGGCCTCGACGAGATGGACAAGCGGATCCTGGAGGCGCTGATCTACAAGTTCAACGGCGGTCCAGTAGGCGTGGGCTCGCTGGCCGTGGCCGTGGGCGAGGACGCGGCAACGATCGAGGAAGTGCATGAGCCGTTCCTGATCCTCCAGGGCTTCCTCCAGCGCACGCCGCGGGGCCGGATCGCGCTGCCGGCGGCCTACGTGAAGATCGGAGCGACGATGCCGCCGCCTGCGGACGGGCAAGGGACTTTGCTCTAGGAGCCAAAGCGATCAGGCATTCCTTCCGTGAGAGAGCCCTTCACCCCTTCCCCTCCGCCGGTTTCCTGTGTGATCCGCAGAGCTTTTGCGGAAGACGCGACCGTCATTCAAAGCCTCTATCGCGAACTGGTCGACGACTCCCAGGTCCGCGTTCTCCCCGCGCAAATTGCGGCCCTTGCCGAGTCACCCGCCAGCTTCCTCCTCGTTGCCGAGACGGACGGAGCCGTGTGTGCCACCGCACTTCTGGCCTTCTGTGCCGATGTCATGTACCAATTCCAGCCCTTCGGCGTCGTTGAAAACATCGTAGTAGCTCGGTCAATGCGTGGCCGAGGCATTGGAAGGCAGCTCCTTGCCCATGTGGAGCAACTGGCGATCGCTCGGGATTGCACCAAACTCATGCTCCTGAGCAGCGCCCATCGCAACGAAGCTCATGCATTTTTCCGCGGCTGCGGATTCGCCAGTGATACCAAGAATGCCTTTGTCAAGTATCGGAGCCAGTTCGGCCAATGAGACCGCGGGCTCCGCGAGCCCCTTCAAATCGCCTTTCCCTGTCCTGTTTCCCGCCCTACCTTCGCCGCGGGATGTCCGAAATCGTCGCCCAGATCATCGACCGCTGCCGTTCCGCCGGACTGCGCCGCACCAAGGCGCTGGAGGAACTCATCGTCACGCTGCTCGATTCGCCGCGGCCAATGACTCTCTCGGAATTGGCGGCCTCGCCGCGGCTACGGGACCAATGCGACAAGGCGACCGTCTTCCGCCTGCTCCAGCGGTTGGCCGAAAAGGGCGTGGTGCGTCGGTTGGGACTGCACGAGCGGGCGGCCTACTTCACCTTGCTGGTTCCGGGCCGGCATCAGGATTATTTGATCTGTACCGAATGCGGCAGCATCGAGGCGGTGAAAGCCCCCTGCCCCGTCCATGAACTGGAGGAAGAGATCCGCAAGAAGACGGGCTTCCGCAATCTCTACCACGAACTCGAATTCTTCGGCACCTGCCCCGCTTGCGCATGAACCGCCTCGTCCGCATCGCCCTCACCCTGTTCGTCTCGGCGACAATCCTGATCTTCCTCGTTCTGCAGCGCTTGGAACGCGCGAAGGAAGCAAGCGCGGGTCTGCCCGCAGGCAGCAGCAGCGAGCT
The DNA here is from genome assembly GCA_965650715.1 of uncultured Haloferula sp. Classification (GTDB taxonomy): domain Bacteria; phylum Verrucomicrobiota; class Verrucomicrobiia; order Verrucomicrobiales; family Akkermansiaceae; genus Haloferula. The sequence continues at coordinate 3,522 of CBFGPU010000163.1, forward strand.
GGCGAAATCCGAGCTGCAGATGGTTTATATCGGCATGGGGCTGGCGGGCCTCATGCTTGCCCTCGGTGTGGGCCTGATCATCGCCGCGATCATCCGTGCAAGGAAGAAACCCGGTGCCGATGGATGAGGAGCTGGAGAACGGCTTCCTGAAGTTCATGGAAGTCGAGCGCAGTGCCTCGCCGCGCACCTTGGCGAACTATCGGCTGGCGCTCGAGGGCTGCCGCACCTGGTTCGGTGCCAGGTTTTCCGGGTGGAGGGAGGCGACGGCGGAGGATTTCCGGCGCTGGCTCTATGACATGATGAAGCAGGAGCTGTCGAAGGCGACGATCCGGCTGCGCTTCGCGGCGGTGCGCTCCTTCTACAAGTTCCTGGTCCATCGCCGGGGTCACGCGAAGAGTCCGGTGGCGGAGGTGCAGCTTCCGAAACCGGAGAGAAAACTGCCGGTGGTGCTGACGGTGGCACAGATCGACGAGTTACTGGCGCTGCCGCTGCAGGTGCCGGTCCACAAGCAGACGCAGCCTTGGATGCCGCTGCGGGATGCGGCGATTCTGGAGCTCTTCTATTCGTGCGGGCTGCGCATCTCGGAGCTCCGCGGGCTCGACGTGAGGGATATCGATTTCCTCGGTGAGAACGTGCGGGTGACGGGGAAGGGCGCGAAGGAGCGGATCGTGCCGGTCGGGGGGCCGGCGCTGGCTGCCTTGCAACGCTATCAGCGCGAAGCGGCGGTGACGAACGGGCCGCTCTTTTTGGGGAAGCGGCGGACGCGGATCACGCAGCAGGCGATCGATCAGTTGCTGAAGAAGTATCTGAAGCTGAGTTCGATTCCGTTCAAGATCTCGCCGCACAAGCTGCGGCACAGCTTTGCGACACACCTTCTAGACTCGGGGGCTGACTTGCGGTCGATGCAGAGCCTGCTGGGGCATTCCTCGCTTTCAACAACGCAGATCTATACCCATGTGACAAAAGAGCGGCTGCGGCAGGCGTATGATGCCGCTCATCCGCGGGCGACGTGAGCGAGCCAGGCCTTCCAGCCGCCGTGGCGGGTGATTTCCCCGGCGGCGGTGGCGGCGCGGGGTTCGGCGATGAAGCCGGGGAGTTCCTCGCCGTTTTCTAACAGGACCTTCCCGATTCCGAGGGGGGCGGGGATCCTGGAGACGAAATCTCCGAAGGCGGCGGGAGGAAGGTCCCAGACCTCGACCTCGATGGGCGAGCCCGCGGCATCGTCGCGGACGAGCGCGGGACGGGGCGGAAGGTTTTCCGAGGGCGGGATGAGGTACATCCGGTAGGCCGGGGCGGTGCGGGTGCGGGAACGGAGGACCGCGCCGCGGTCGGCGAGTTGCCAATGGAGCGGCAGACCTTCGAGGTGCGCGCCGCAGACGACGAGGGGAATGCGATTGGACCGGGGTGAAGGGAGCGGGGGTTCTCCGGTGAAGCGGGCGGCGAGAGCGAGCAGGGCGTTGTCCCAGCCGGCGGGTGCGGCGAGGGTGATACCCCAGCGGGCGCGACCTTGCCGGGCTTCGCCGGCTGGCACGGCGACGGCGCTCAGGTCCAGCAGGTTCATGAAATTCGTGTAGCGGCCGAGGGTGGCATTTGTCTGGTAAGGCTCATCCAGCACCTCTGCCACGGTGTAGAGGCACGGGGTGGTGGGGAGCAGAAGAACATCGATGTGCGTCCATGCTTTCGCGGCGGCCCTCGCCAATTCCGCGAGACGGTACTGGGCATGGAAGGCGGCAGCGGCGTCCCAGGACTTCGAGGCTTCGAGGATCTTGCGGGTGACGGGGAAGACTTCGCCGGGATTCTCTTCGACGAAGCCGCCGACCGCGGCCCAGCGTTCGGCGACCCACGGGCCTTCATAGAGGAGCTTGGCGGCTTCGGTGAAGGGGGTGAGATCGATCTCCACCGGTTCGCCGCCGATCTCCTTCATGCGGCCGAGGGCTTTCGCGAACAGAGCTTCCGTGTCGGGATCGCCGGAGAAGTCGAGGGTCCCGGGCACGCCGAAGCGGAACTTCGCACCGATGGCCCCGGACGGGACGACCTCGCGGGAATAGGGATCGGCTTCGTCATAGGCCCCGGCGACCCCTGCGACGAGGCTGGCATCGGCGGCGCAGTTGGCGAAGACCGAGACGCAATCCAAGGAGCGGCAGGCGGGCACAACACCCCGCGTACTTAGCAGGCCCTTCGTCGGCTTCCAGCCGATCAAGCCTTGGAAGGCCGCAGGCACCCGGCCCGAGCCGGCGGTATCGGTGCCGAGGGAAAAGCAGCAGAGGCCGGCAGCGACAGCCGAGGCGCTGCCGGAGCTCGAACCGCCGGGCAGGAACTCGGGATCGATGGCATTCCGCGCGGCCCCGTAGGGCGAGCGGGTGCCGACGAGACCGGTGGCGAACTGGTCCATGTTCGCCTTGCCGATGGGGATGGCACCAGCCGCACGCAGGAGGCGCACGACCTCCGCGTCCTCACGCGGGAGGTAGGAGAAGGCCGGACAGGCGGCGGTGGTGGGCCATCCCGCGACATCGATATTGTCCTTCACCGCAAACGGGATGCCCCAGAGGGGCTGCTGCGGTCCGCGTCCGGAGGCTTCCAGGGCCGCGGCCCGGGCCAGGGCCTGCTCTTTGGGCACCAGCGTGATCCAGACGTTGTCCTCGCCGCGGGCGGCGATCCGGTCGTAGATGGCGGCCACCACCTCACCTGGCCGCAGGGCGTGGTCGTAGGCCGTCTGGAGGCTTTCGAGGTCGAGGGAGATATCCATCTGCCGGCTCC
>CBFGPU010000164.1:0-6273 GCA_965650715.1 uncultured Haloferula sp.
CGGCGTGAGGTAGGTGGGCGAGAGGCTCGGTGCGGAAGGACCGGTGCCGGGCAGTGAATAGGTCACGGTCGTTTCGTCGCCGTTCACCACTTCACCGGCTGCAACATAATCGAGCGCCTCGATCGCATCGACCCAGGTCTGGAGATCGTTGGAGACTTGCAGGTCTCCAACGATATCGCCGGTGTCGGTGCGGCGGGTGAAGGTCAGTCCCAGGGCGTTGCCGTCGGCCGCAAGCTGCGGCAGGTTGCCGAGGTCGCTGCCGCTGTTCGGGCTCTGGCTGAAGAAGAACTCCACGCCGTCGGAGACACCGTCGCCGTCGCTGTCCGCGCCGAAACCGCGGGAACTGTAGCCTTGTGCCGAGAGCCACAGCGCGAAGTCCAACGGACCGCCGCTGGCCACGGTCCCCGGCGAGCCGAACTCGTTCGTATCGTTCGCCGCGATGAAGGCGCTGTTGACCCCCGGCACGCTCTTCAGCGTGACGGCGCCGACATTTACCGCCGCCGTGTTGTCGAAGCTGCCGAAGGGCGCCAGCGGCGATTGGCCGAAGGACAGGTTCGCCACGCGCACCTGAGCGGTGTCGTAGAGGTTCACCGCGTCGCCACCGGTGCTCAGGCCGATGCCCGATCCGGTGTAGCTGCCGACCTGCAGGGTCGCCGGGGGATTCGCGCCGAACCACGTGTCGAGGAAGGCCGTGCGGGTCGCCGCGGGCGTTGCCGTCTCCAGGAAGATCACCGATTCACCGGCCGCGATGCTGGTCACGCCCAGCAAGGGCAAGGCTCCGGCATAGGACTCGGAACTGTCATCGACCTTCCAGCCTTCGATGTTGATCGCGCGACCGCCGATGTTCGTCACCTCGAACCAATCGGCCCCGACCGGCGTGTTCGTGCCGCTGCTCCACGGAGCGACTTCGGTGATGCGCAGGAGGCCCGGAGCGGAATAGCCGGGCGATCCGACTTCCGTGACCGAGTTCGCCGCGATTGCCGCACCATGGACACCGGCGGCACTCAGCGCCGTGAGCGTCACGTTGTTGTCGGCCACGGTGTTGTCGAAGCTCGCGAAGGTTCCGGTGGGCGAAGCGCCGAAGCTTACGTTCGCCTGCAGCACGCCCGCGGCATTGTAGAGATTCACCGCGTCGCCGCTGCTGCTCAGGCCGATGCCCGAGCCGGTGTAGCTGCCGATCTGCAGGCCGGATGGCGGACTCGCGCCGAACCAGTTGGCAAGGAAGGCGGCCGACTTCGCGGGAAGATCATTGGTCTCGATGAAGATCACCGATTCGCCCGGCGCGATGCTCGTCACGCCGTTCAAGGCCAGCGCGGAACCGAAGGCCGCCGAGCTGTCATCGACCTTCCAGCCGGTGATGTCCACGACCTCGCCACTCACGTTGGTCACTTCGAACCATTCCGCGGCGACCGGGCTGTTGCTGCTGCTCCACGGTGCCACTTCGGTGACCAGCAGTGCCGGAGCGGGAGGTTGCTCGTTCGTGTCATCCGCGACGTTCAGCGTGAAGTTCACCGTCGCGTCCGGAGTGCCGCCGACCGTGGTGTCGTCGGCGCTGATGGTGATGCTGTAGCTCGTCTTCGTCTCGTAATCGAGCACGGTGCCGGCCTTGAGATAGAGCGCGATCCCGTTGAGCTCGAAAAACGCCGCATCGGCACCGGAGAGGCTCAATCCGTTCGTGCCCAGGCCGTCGTCCGTGACGACGATGTCGCCGATCTTGAGCGCGCTCGCCGTGCTGGTGTTCTCCATCACCGGGTTGACCGCGTTCTCCACCGCCACCAGCGTCGGTGCCTGGTTGGCCGCGGTGGTCGGCGCATAGACCCAGAGTTGCGGGTAGTCGATGCTGCCGCCGCCGTTCTCGTTCACGATGTAGATGTTGCCGGAACGGTCCATCGTGATGCCCTCGTGCTGCTGGCCTGAGACGGTCAGCGGATTGCCGGCATCGGTCTGGATCGTGAGCGCGCTGCTGATGCTTCCCGTGCGGTCGATATTCACGACCTTGCCGTCCTCCTGGCTCAGGAGGAGCAGGTTGCCTGCTTGGGCCTGGCCCGTCATCGACGGCAGGTTGGAGAGCGCGAAGACGTCCGCGAGGTCGGTAAAGCCGGTCAGCGCCGGGTCGAAGAGATCCACCGGGTTCTCCGTCGCGGCCGATCCGTTGGTGGCGGTACCTGCATTGAAATCGACGCCGGTCTGGAAGATCCCCATCGGCGTGATCTCCTTCAGGCAGATGAAGCCGGAAGTCTGCGGATCCCAGGAGAGGCCTTCGGTGCCGGTGTTATCGACAAAGGTACCGATCTTCACGGCCTGCGTCGCGGCGCGGGTCAAGGTGGTACCCGCGGCGTAGGTGAATTTCACCAGTTGGCGCTCGCGTTCCTCGGTCATCACGAACTCCCCGCCGCCGATGTAGGTGATCCCTTCGATGTCGTAGAACTCGGTGCCTTGCGGTCCGCTGCCGGATGCCAGCGTCATCGTGTCGATCAGGACGCCGGTCTTCGAAACCTGCGTGACCGAGCGCCCGCCGTCGCCGACGATGAACAAGCTGTCCGTGTCCCAGTTGTAGGTCACGCCGGAAGCTTCCTGGCACAGCAGGTTGTCCGTCGGCGGAGTCGTGCGGGTCGGCTCGGGGAGATCGTAGCGGCCCACCCGGACATAGGTGGACAGATCCACCGAGGTGATCCCTGCGGTGAAGGCCGTGGTGGAGAAGGGGATGTCCGGCGGCGTGCTATCGGTTCCCTGGTCGCCAGAGGCATCCTGTGTGAGCCACTGTGCGGGATTGTTCAGCAGCGGAAGATAGCCTGCGAAGCTGCCCTCGCCGCTGCGCACTCCGTTGTAGGCGGCGATATCCATGTCCGCATCCGTCGCCGCAAACTCGATCGCGTTCGTTCCCGCGGTCAGGCCGGCCGGCAGCGTGGCACCGGTGGTGAGCGTGTCGTTCGCGATCGCCGTCAGGAAGACCGCCGGCTCCGCAGTCGTGCCCTGGTAAGCGTAGATGATCTCGTCCGAGTTGGAGACCCCCTTGTTCATACTGTCGAAGAAAACGACCGTGCCAAGGTTGGACGTCGCCGTGGTGCTCACGTTGTCGATCGTCACGATCGTCCCGGCGGCGATGCTGCCGGAAGCAGTCCACGTGAAGCCCGACTCGCCCGTGTTGAAGGCGGTTCCGGTCCATTCGTTGTCGGTGAAGTGAATCTCCGTGCCGGCTGGGATCGGGGCCAGGGCGACGAAGGCCAGGTTGTCATTTCCGTCGGCGTTGAAGCCGGTGAAAGCGATGTCGCCCGTATTCAGGGCGAAGGATGAAGTGGCGACCGCAAGGAACGCGGAGGGGAGGGCTATACAGGTTCTCATGGCAACGGTCCCCATCTAGCCGCCGCCGGAAACTCGTCGCGCTCGCTTGCGTGCCGAAGCCGCCACATTGACAAAGCGACGCCTGAGGCGACGACCCGAAATGAAATATCCCGGATTTCATTTTAAAATAACGCCGGAAAATTTATCCGATATTAGCGAAAATTGATACTTGCGGGCGGGGTAACCCTCTACCAAGTTCCACACACTTTATGGACAAGATCCCATCCGACACGCTGGCACAGGTTCTCGAACTGCGGAAAAAGAACGGCCTCGAAGCCACCGAAGCTGCTGTCTATGCCGACCTAGAGAAGTCGAAGTGCAAGTGGACGCTTAGCGATACGCCCCGCTATCGCCGCGCCGGTGCTTCCCCGATCTGGGTATCCGGCAAATATCTTTCCTCCTACGGCACCTGCCCCGCCTCCGGTGAGGCTGATGAGAAAGGCAGCAAGTCCCCGAAGGCCGCCAAGTCCAGCGCCGCGAAGGCCGCAACTCCTACCTCCGGCAAGCTTGACGAGAGCGTCTTCTACAAGGTTCTCCACGGCAAGGGCTTCCCCGTGAAGATCACCCAGGACCTCCTGACCGGTGAAATCCAGACCCAGATTCCCGAGTCGATCAAGAAACTGGACCTCCAGTTCGGCAATATCCCCGGAAATGCCAGCGCCATTCACGTGACCCAGACATCCCCGCAGATCCAAGTCGCCATGCCGCTCGACAAATTCCTCGAGTTCGCCGGTATCCGCGCCTGAGAAAATTATTCACATCAAATCCCGGCTGGATTGTTTGAATGAACAGTCCGCCGGGATTTTTTATTCCGTTGCATTATGAAACGCTGTGGCGGCGATATCCATAAAGGGTTCATCTGAGCATGTTCAGATGATCTCGATTGTGGATAACTCGTATGTCCTTGAGGGCGGTTCGATATCTTGATGATAACTCGCCCGGGTCGCCAGCCGATCGGCAAACGCGGTTCCGCCACTCTCGCCCATTCCGGCGGTTCCCGCTCTCGCGACCTCCCCGCAGCTGTCCCGATTGCGGATTGCCCCCCGGCCCGAACCGCCCTAGCCTCCGCGCCCCGCCACCCATGAGCGTCCTTTCCGACAAGCCGGTCCGCCTTTACGATACCACCCTGCGCGATGGCACGCAGGGCGAGGGATTCCAGCTCTCGCTCCTCGACAAGCTGCGCATCGCCGAGCGCCTCGACGCCTTCGGCATCGACTACATCGAGGGCGGCTGGCCCGGCTCGAATCCCAAGGACGTCGATTTCTTCCAGGAAGCCAGGAAGCTCAAGCTCGCCCACGCCAAGCTCGCCGCCTTCGGCTCGACCCGCCGCGCCGATACCCCGGTCGAGGAAGACCCCCAGGTCCGCCTCCTCCTCGAAGCGGAGACCCCCGTCGTCACCATCTTCGGCAAGAGCTGGGAACTCCACGTCACCGAAGTCCTCCGCACCACCGTGGAGGAGAACCGCGCGATGATCCGCGATACCGTCGCCCACCTCAAGAAGCACGGCCGCGAGGTGGTCTACGATGCCGAGCACTTCTTCGACGGCTACAAGGATTCCCCCGAGCACGCCCTCGCCTCGCTCGAAGCCGCTGCGGAAGGCGGTGCCGATTGCCTCGTCCTTTGCGACACGAACGGCGGCACCCTGCCCTCCGAAGTCATGGAAATCTGCGCCGCCGTCCAGGCCCGCATCCCCGGCGTCCCCGTCGGCATCCACACCCACAACGACTGCGAGCTCGGCGTCGCCAATGCCATCGCCGCCGTGAAGGCCGGCGCCACCCAGGTCCAGGGCACCATCAACGGCTACGGCGAGCGCACCGGCAATTGCAACCTCACCTCCGTCATCCCCATCCTCCAGCTCAAGATGGGCCTCGCCGTCGTCCCGGAGTTGGAGAAACTACGGGATCTCTCGTACTACGTCGACGACATCTCGAACAACCCCCACTTCGCCCGCGCCGCCTTCGTCGGCCGCACCGCCTTCGCCCACAAGGGCGGCATGCACGTGAATGCCGTCCAGAAGCTCGCCCGCAGCTACGAGCACATCGTCCCCCAGGCCGTCGGCAACGAGCAGAACATCCTCGTCTCCGAACTCAGCGGCCAGTCGAATATCCTCATCAAGGCCGAGCAACTCGGCATCCCGCTCGACAAGGGCTCCGCCGAAGCCAAGGCCGTCCTCCAGAAGGTCAAGGACCTCGAGAACGAGGGCTACGCCTTCGAGGCCGCCGGCGGCTCCCTCGAACTCCTCATCCGCCGCGAGCTCGGCCGCTACGAAAAACCCTTCGAGCTGAAGGAATTCCACACCTCCTTCCGCCAGTACCGCGATGGCCACCAGCCGGTCTGCGAAGCCACCGTGAAGCTCTACGTCGGCGAGGTCCCCGAATACACCGTCGCCGAAGGACACGGCGTCGTGAACGCCCTCGACAAGGCCCTCCGCAAGGCCCTCCGCCCCTTCTACCCCGAGATCTCCGACGTCTCGCTCGTCGACTACAAGGTCCGCATCATCGACAGCCACGACGCCACCGCCGCCAAGACCCGCGTCCTCATCGAGTCCACAGACGGCACCAGCAACTGGGGCACCATCGGCGTCTCCGAAAACATCATCGAAGCCTCCTGGATCGCCCTCGTCGATAGCATCGACCTCTTCCTCCAGCGCCGGAAGTAAGCCCCGGCAGCGCGCCCGGGAGCGCGGAGCCACTGGCCCGCAGAAGCAGTTCTGGCGGTGTCCTTCCACCCTCCGTAGGTCTCGCGGCTCGCCGCGCCATATCTCCGGAACGTTAGGGCGTGGCGGCCTGCCACGCCGTGACTCCTGGCCACAAGCCGCACCCTTGCCGCCCCCCTCCGCGCCCTCCTACCCCATCCGGGGAAATGACCCCCATCGATCCCCCGGCTACTCTCCGCCCATGCGCGCCCTCCTCACCCTCCTCCTCTCCACCT
>CBFGPU010000165.1:0-6270 GCA_965650715.1 uncultured Haloferula sp.
CACCTTGGAACCTCGTCGCTGATCGATTTCAACCGGGCGGGAACGCCGCTGATGGAGATTGTGAGCGAGCCGGATATCGAGTCGGCGGAGGAGGCGACGGCTTACTTGCGCTCTCTTCAAATGATTTTGCAACAAGGCGGAATTTCGGATGCGGACATGGAGAAGGGGCAGATGCGCGCCGATGTGAATATCTCGCTGCGGCGGAGGAAGGAAGATCCGCTGGGTGCCAAGATCGAACTGAAGAACCTTAATTCGATTTCGGCGGTGCGGCGGGCGATTGCTTATGAGACGCAGCGTCAGGCGGAAGAGCTGGACGCGGGGATTCCGCAGGTTCAGTCGACGCGCCGCTGGGACGACGACCGGGGCGAATCGACGCTGATGCGGACGAAGGAGGACGCGCACGATTACCGGTACTTCCCCTGCCCCGACCTGCTGCCGGTGGTGACCGCGCCGATCCTGGAGAAGGTGCGGCCGATGCTCACGGAGCGGCCGCACGAGCGGGCGGCGCGATACGAGGCGGAGTTCGGGGTGAGCGCCTACGATGCGTCGGTGCTGTCCTCGGACTTGCCGCTGGCGCACTATTTCGAGGCGCTCGCGGCGACGCCGGGACTGCCGGGGAAGAAGGCGGCGAACTTCCTCTTGAACACGTTGCTGGGAACGTTGAACGAGCGCTCGGTCGCGATCGCGGACTCCCCGCTTCCGGCGGAGAAGATCGGCGGATTGCTGACTCTGGTCGAAGGGGGGACGCTTGCGCTCAGCCAGGCGAAGGAGGTGCTGGCGGTGATGCTCGATGAGCCGGGGAAGGATCCGGCGGCGGTGGCCAAGGAACTGGGTTTCGAACCGGCGGATGCAGGGGAATTGGAAGCCCTGTGCGACCAGGTGATCGCTGCGAATCCCGACAAGGTGGCGGAGATCAAGGCAGGCAACGAGAAGCTGCTCAACTGGCTGACCGGGCAGGTGATGAAGGCCGCGCCGAACAAGCCGAATCCGAAGCAGGTGACGGATCTGCTGAAGGAGCGTTTGGCGTTATAGGATTCTCCGCCCATGCTTCACCACGGCGATTGTCTCCAGGTTCTGCCGACGCTGCCGGAAGGGTCGGTGGACCTGGTCGTCACTTCCCCACCCTACAATCTGGGGATCAACTACCGGAGCTTCGACGATACGGCGGGGCGCGGGGAATTCCTCGAGTGGTGCAAGGCTTGGGCGGCGGAGGTGAAGCGGGTGCTGGTGGAGGATGGTTCGTTCTTTCTCAACGTCGGGGCGTCGCCGGTGAATCCGCTGCTGCCGCACCAGATCGTGCTGGCGTTCACGGAGGGGCCGGAGCCGCTGTTCGTGCTGCAGAATACCTTCCACTGGGTCAAGTCGATCACGGTGGAGACGCGGGCCGGGGACCAACTCAGCGCGGGGCATTTCAAGCCGATCAATTCGAAGCGCTTCGTGAACGACTGTCATGAATACGTTTTTCATCTGACGAAGCGCGGAGACGTGCCGGTGGACCGGCGTGGCGCGGGGGTGCCGTATCAGGACAAGTCGAACATCGCCCGCTGGGGGCATACGGGAGGGGTGGACCGGCGCTGCCGGGGGAACACGTGGTTCATCCCCTACGACACGATCCAGTCCCGCGACAAGGAGCGGCCGCATCCGGCGAGCTTTCCGGTGGGGCTGGTCGAGCAGTGCATCCGGATCCATGGGAAAGGTGCGGAGACGAGACTGCTGGACCCGTTTCTGGGAATCGGCACCTCGGCCGTGGCGGCGGAGCGGATGGGAATCAAGGAGTTCACGGGAATCGAGCTGGATGACTATTATCTTTCCGTCGCCCGGGAGCGGCTGGCGAAGCTGCGGGAGCCCTCCGAGCGGGAGCTCTTTTAAAAGAAGATGGCAATTTCTCGTTTGGAATTCCGTGCATCCCGCTTTTACCCTGCCCCGTGCCAGAGCCGGAGCAGGTAGAAATCGAGGAGTACACCAAGGTCGAGTCCATCTTCGTCCGCCATCGGAACGCCCTCCTGCTAAGGGCGAAATTCGCGCCGATTTACACCGACTACTACCTGCACCTGATGCAGCACGGCATCCGCCACAGCGCGGAACTCGACCAGATGCTGAAGGACTTCCTGGCCGGGCTCACGCTCCATCTGGTGGCGCGGCCCTGGGCCGAGACGATCGCCTGGACGGCGAATCTGCGGGCACCGCGGGTGAATGTTTTCGTGACGGGCGGCTCCCTGCAGGAATCGGTGACCGGGCGGCTTTTCACGGAGGACGTGCGCGAGCCCGACCGGAACTTCTTCTACTCGCAGGTCACCGCGAAACACCTTTCCGAGCCGCGGCTTTCCACGCTGGAGGTGGATGACCGGGATCCGCTGCTATGGGTCGAGCAGTTCTACGCGCAGTCCGAGCAGCGGCCCGCGCGGATGTTCCGCCACGAGGACGAGTTGTTTTCGCTGATCGTCGCACAACCCGATTGCGACGAGGAGTGGCTGGCCGGGCTCGACACGGAAGCGGCCGAGCGGATTCAGGATGCCGAGGAGACGAACCTGCTGGAGACGCGGCGTTTCCGGTTCCACTGCGGGTGCGATCTCGGGAAGATCCTGCCGGTGTTGGGCTCATGGCGCGAGCGGCCGGATGACCTCTTCGAAGACGCGGACGTCATCACCGTGCAGTGCCCGCGCTGCGCCGCGAGATACCGGGTGACGAGGGATATGATATGAGCCACGGACGATGCCCCGCTCCTTCCACCATCACGACTTCTCCGACATCCCGGCCCTGGTCGCGGAGAAGGAGGCCGCGGGGCTTCGGATTTCGCTATGCATTCCGACGCTGAATGAGGAAGGCACGATCGCGCGGGTGGTATCGGTGTTGCGCGGTGAACTGTTAGACAAGCATGCGCTGCTGGACGAACTCGTGGTGATCGATTCCGGCTCGACGGATCGCACCCGTTCTCTAGCCGCGGAGGCCGGAGCCGAGGTGGTGCTCGCGGAGCATATCCTCCCCTTCCAAGGGCAACGCTCCGGCAAGGGCGAGAACCTGTGGAAGGCGGTCCATCATCTGACCGGCGATATTCTCTGCTTCGTGGACGGGGACATCGGAAACATCCACCCGAGATTCGTCTATGGCACGGTGGGACCGCTGATCCGGCATCCGGAGATCGACTACGTGAAGGGCTTCTACGAGCGCCCGCTGCTGGCGACGGAGGGAGTCGATCCACGCGGCGGCGGCCGGGTGACGGAGATCCTGGTGCGACCGCTGCTACAAAGGTTTTGCCCCGAGCTCGCCGGGCTGCATCAGCCGCTGGCCGGGGAGTATGCGGCGCGGCGGGAGCTTCTCGAGATTATCCCCTTCCCCACCGGCTACGGGGTCGAGACCGCGCACCTGTTGGATGTCCAACGGCTGCGCGGGATCGGCGCGATTGCCCAGACCGATCTGGACGAGCGGATCCACCGCAACCGCTCGCTGGCGCAGCTCGGGCGCATGTCGGGCGAAATTTTGGACGCCTTCTTCTCGCGCCTGCCTGTCCCCTCCGTCGCTACCGGCGAGAGGCCCCCGATGATTTCGCTGCCGGAGTATCTAGAGCGCTTCCCTGAGGCGGCGGCCCGCGCTAAGAAACCGGCGTGAGCACGCCCGAGATCCGCAAGCTCGTCCCCGCCGATTATCCGGCCGCCATTGAATTGCTCGGCCACCTCAATCCCGGCATCCCCGGAGAGGTATTGAAGCAGCGCTTCGAAACGATCCTGGCCGAGCACCCTCACTACCACGCCTTCGGAGCCTTCCTCGACGGGAGTCTTGCGGCGGTCGCCGGAGTCTGGATCGCCACCAAGATCTGGTGCGGGAAGTACCTGGAACTCGACAATCTGGTGGTGGATCCGGAGTTGCGTTCGTCCGGTCTCGGTTCCGCCTTGATCCGGCATTTGGAAGGCGTCGCGCGGGAGGAAGGCTGCAACCTGGCAGTGTTGGACAGTTACACGTCCAATCATCCCTCGCACCGGCTCTATCATCGGCTAGGGTTCGAGATATGGGGCTTCCATTTCGTGAAGCCGTTCGGACCCCTCGATCACTGAAATTCCCGCCATGCGCCCGCCTTACTCCGTAGCCATCGTCCACTACCACCTCCACCGGGGCGGCGTGACCAGCGTGATCCACACCGCTTCCCGTTGCCTGACGGATGCGGGCGTGCCGCATGTGATCTTGAGCGGCGATGCGGACGAGAGCGGGGCGAAGCTGCCGGTGCAGGTGGTCGAAGGCTTGGGCTACGGCACCGAGCCGGGCGGAATCACGGGCATTCAACTGGTGCACGCGCTAAGGGGTGCGGCCTCCGCGGTGCTGGGTCCGGGGCCGATCGTCTGGCATTTCCACAACCACTCGCTGGGGCGAAACCGGGCGATGGCGGATGCAGTGGCGATCCTCGCCGAGGCGGGCGAGGCGATGGTCCTGCAGTTCCACGATTTCGCCGAGGACGGCCGTTCGCAGAACTATTCGGTCATCGCCGATACCGACACGCTCTACCCCCATTCGCCGAGGATTCGCCACGCCTTCATCAACTCCCGGGACCGGGGGCATCTGGTTGCGGCGGGCCTGCCATCCGCCAACGCGGTGCTGCTGTCGAATGCGATCACGCCACCCGTAACCGGCAAGCCGCTCGAGGAAGCGCCGGCGAATCCGCTCGTGCTCTATCCCGTGCGCGGGATCCGGCGGAAGAACCTGGGGGAGCTTTTCCTGCTCGCCGCGCTCTCGCCGAAGGGCACGCGCTATGCCGTCACGCTCGGGCCGGACAATGTCCGCTGGCAGGCGGTTCACGAAGAGTGGATGGCTTTCGCCGAAGATACAGGGTTGCCGGTGATGCTCGACGTGGTCGGGCGGCTTTCGCCGGCACCGAAAGCGCCACGGAGTTTTGCCGGATGGCTGCGCCATTCGACGCACTGTATCACGACATCGGTGGCGGAGGGATTCGGCCTGAGCTTCCTGGAGCCGGCCGCGATCGGCAAACCGCTGCTCGGGCGGAACCTGCCGGCGGTGACGAATGACTTCGCCGAAGCTGGAATCGTGCCGGGCCGGCTCTACGACCGCCTGCTGGTTCCCGTGGGATGGGTCGGGATGGAAACGCTACGGCAGAGGCTGATCCGCAGCTTGCGGGGAACGCTCGAGGCCTACGGGCAGGCGATGTCGAACGAGCATCTCGAACGGTCCTTCGCGGCGATGCTGCACAAGGGTTACCTGGACTTCGGCAACCTGCCGGAAGACCTGCAGCGGCAGGTGATCCACCGCATTCTCTCCGGCAAGGATGTCGATGCGGTGCTGGTGGAATCGAGGGCGGAGACCCAGCCCCTGCGGGCGTGGCTACGCCGGACGCTGAAGCAGACCACGCCCACGGCGAAGCCGCAGGATCTCGCGGCTTATGCGCCCGATGCTTACGCGGCGCGTTTGCAGCAGTTCTACGGGGCGGTCATCGAGGCACCGCAGACGGCACCGAAGTATGTGCCGAAGCACAAGGTGCTGAACCAATTCCTCAAACCGGGATCCTTCCATTTCCTCTGCTCGTGAGCGTCCGCGCGGTGCTGTTCGACATCTATGGCACGCTCTTGAAGTCGGCTGCCGGTGAGGTTCATCCGGACCCGGAACTGCGGGCGGCGATTGCGGAGGATCATGCCGCATCCCCTTATCCGTTTCCCGAGGTCGATATCCGGGAGATTCACGCACGCCTGCATCCGGAGCTTGATGCAACGGAGATCGAGGCGCTGGCGATGCGGCATGAACGGGTGAATAATCCGGTGTCGCCCATGCCCGGGGCGAGGGAGACCTTGGAGGCCTTGGCGGTGTCGGGAACGAGGCTCGGGCTGGTGTCGAACGCGCAGTTCTACACGGTGAGGGTGTTCGAAGAGTGCCTGGGGCTTTCCCTGACAGAGCTTGGGATCGATCAGGGTCTTTGCCGTTTTTCGTATCTTGAACGGAGGGCGAAGCCGGACCGCTGGCTGTTCGAGTCGGTGCGGGAGGCACTGGCGATGGCGGGGGTCGAAGCGGAAGACGTGATGTACGTCGGAAACGATGTCCGCAACGACATCGATCCGGCGAGGGGGGTGGGATTCCGGACGGTGTTATTCGCGGGGAACGAGGGTTCGTTGCGTCTGCGAGGGCGGAGTGTGGATGAGTGCGGGGCGGATCATGTGATCCGGGATTTGAGGGAGATGCTGGGGTTGGCAGGTTCTCGGAGAGGTTTGTGCGAACCGTGACGGGCTTCAGAGCAGGACGGTTAAGGACTCATTGTGGATGCGGGGATCCGCACGA
>CBFGPU010000166.1:0-6257 GCA_965650715.1 uncultured Haloferula sp.
ATGGAGGCGCGGGACGGTAGCCGTGGGACGGAGGCTTGTCGATGGATTGACACCCGGCGCCTGCAAGATGATGCCGGTTCAAGCCGATGCACCCGGTAGGCTCGTCATTCCATGTCGCGGAGCTCGCCGATGCTTTCCCACTTTCCGGGGCCGGCGGACATGAAGAGGCGGTGCGGCAGGGGTTCATCCTTGTCGGGGATGAAGAGGCGCATGCGCTCGTCGCGGGTGTTGATGAGTTCGGTGCCGGAGATGGTGCGGTAGCGGATGCGCTTGCCGATGCGGAATTCGTTTTGCTTTCCGGACGGCTGGGTTTCCAGCCAGAGGTCGGCGGTGCGGACCCACTTGCGCGGCCCGGGGTCATCGTGGGGATAGTCGAAGATGAAGCGCTGCGGGCTGTGGTCGATTTCATCCGGCGGCGGCTCCTTGAGATCGCGGAACGCGGGGTAGTCGCGCAGGGATGCGAAGTCCCGCATCTCCCCGAGATCGGGGACATTCGGGAAGCCTCGGTCGATGGCTTGCTGGAGGAGGTGGATCGCGCTGGCGGCATGGCGATCCGCACGGGCGCGGCGTTCCGCTCCGGGAAGATCTGCCCGCGCGAGATCGGCGGCGACGGCTTTTGCCACGATGACGGCGGCGGCGTGCGCTTCGTTCCAGCGACGCGCGCCGGTGTCGGGGATCTTCATCGCGTCCGCCACGGCGAGGTCGGTGTCGCCCTGCTCGATCGCGGTGTTGGCCATGGAATCGAGCCGCTCGCCGTGGAAGTTGTGGTCGTTCGGCGAGGGCGGGCGCAGCTCGTTGGCACGGAGATGGCAGGCGAGCGACTTCCGGTAGTATTCGCGTGCGGCGGCCCAGTCGCGGTTCTTGCGTTTCAGCGCGGCGAGGATGTCGAGCGAGACGCCCTCGCGTGCAGGGTGTTCGGGGATCTGCGGGAACTGCTCGGAAAGGCGGTGGTGGACGGCGATCGCCGCCCTGAGCTCCGGCTCGGCTTCCCAGCCGCGATCCAGGCGCAGCAGGCAAAGGCCGATCAGGGAGCGGGAGTTCGCCGCGTTCGAGGGATACTCGGGCACGGAGGGAAGTTCGGCGGCCAGGTGGTCGCTGTGGGAGACGGACTCGCGCAAGAAGACCAGCGCTTCCTCGTGGCGGTTCGCGAAGGTGAGGATATGGCCGAGATTCTGGGTGGTCGTGGCGAGAAGCTTGCGCTGTTCGTGGTCCCGCGGGTGATCTTTCACCCACTTGTCCTGCAGCTTCCTTGCGGTGTGGAACTCGGATTCCGCGGATGGGTCGCCGGTGTTGTGAAGGGCAAGCGCGAGATTCGAATACACGTAGGCCTGCTGCTTCCCATGCGCTTCATTGCCGGGGAAATCGGTGGTGAGACGGTTGCTTTCCGCGAGGGCCTCGCGCATCAACACGACCGCTTCCCGGTAATCCACGTCCTGAAGGGAGAGCATCGTGGCCAGATTCACCAGCAGCGTGACCAGGTGAATGCGGTTCTCCTCGTCCTGCGGGAAGTCCTGCACGAGACCGCGGACCGTTTCGACCGCGTGGCGCTGGGCATCGATCGCGGCGGCTGTGTCCTTGAGATCGCCGAGCGCGGCGGCGAGGTTGTTGTAGCCGGCCATGCGCGACCTGCGGTGCTGAGGCTCCGCGGGCTCGGCGGCGGCGAGTTGATCGACCATCGCGAGATGGCGGTGGAAAAGGGGCACGGCTTTCTCCCACTGGCCGAGTTCGTGATAGAGCAGGCCGAGGCGGTTGAGCGCCGCGGCGCATTCGGTGGTGGCCTTGCCTCCTGCGGAACCGGCCGCCGAGAGTTCCTCGTAGAAGGGCACGGCGCTTTCCAGGAGAGAGCGGCGGAGGTTCAGGAAGTCCGCTTCCTTCAGGCGGGAATCCTCGGTGATCTCGTTGAGGAACTGGTCCACGGCCTTGCGGGCCTTGGCCTGGTTCGCTTCGGCCAAGGCGAGGTTCACACCGGCTTGACGGGCGTTCTCCGCGGCCTTTTCGCTTTCTCGTCTCGCGATCGCCGCCTGATGGAGGCTGACCGCGGTGCCCGCGATCATGGCTGCCGCGACGAGGCTCGTGCTGGCGAAGGCGACGCGATTCCGACGGGCGAATTTCGAGAGTTGGTAGCTCCAGGTCGGCGCGGCGGCGCTCACCGGCTCGCGGTCCAAATGGCGGCGGAGGTCCATTGCGAGCGCGGTGGCCGTTTCGTAGCGGCGGCGGCGGTCCTTTTCCAGCGCCTTCCCCGCGATCCAATCGAGATCGCCGCGCAGGGCCCGGCGCAGGCGCGGGAGATCCATGCCCCGGCGCGCGGCGGTCTCGGCCGGATCATGGAGAGTCGTGCTGGGGCGCGGTGCCTCCTCGATGCGGATGCGGCGCAAGGTTTCGTCGTAGGCCTCGGGAGGATTCGCCGTCGCGGAAAGAGGAGTGGTGCCCGTGAGAAGTTCGTAGAGGATGACGCCGAGCGAGTAGATGTCGCTGCGGGTATCCACGTCCGGCACGCTGCCGGCCTGCTCCGGGCTCATGTATTGCAAGGTGCCGAGGATCGCGCCGGCGCGGGTCTGGAGCAGGCTGTCATCGGGCGCGAGCTCGGGCGTGGCGCCCAGCGCCTTGGCGATGCCGAAGTCGATGACCTTCGGGACGGCCTTCCCGTCGACCTCGGTCACCAGGATGTTCGATGGCTTCAGGTCGCGGTGGAGGATCGCCTTCTGATGGGCGTGTTGCACGGCCTGGCAGACGGGGATGAAGAGTTCGAGGCGCTCGCGCAGGCCCAGACTACGGGAGTCGCAGTAGTTCGTGAGCGGTTCGCCGCGGACGAGTTCCATGGCGAAGAAGGGCCGTCCGTCCGCCGTGGTGCCGGCATCGAGCACGGCGGCGATGTTCGGATGGTCCATCAGTGCCAATGCCTGGCTTTCCGCGGCGAAGCGGGCGACGATCTCGCGGCTGTCCATGCCGCGTTTCACCAGCTTCAAGGCGGTCGCGCGGTGGATCGGCTCGATCTGCTCCGCGGACCACACCACGCCGAAGCCACCTTCGCCGAGCGGTTCGATCAGACGGTAGCGGCAGACGAGGTCGCCGGGGCGGTCCTCGGAGCCGTGGTGGGCAACCGGCGGTTCAGGCGGCAGTGTTTCAAAGCCGAGATCCAGCAGCGCGGCCGCATGTTCCCCCGTGAGAAACCTGCGGGTCGAGTCGGTGGACGGATCGACGGACATGGGAAATGACAACGGCCAAGCAAGCAGATCGTGAACCGGCCGTGGAGCGAAATCGGGTCCGGGACGAGCTGACTATCCGCGCAAGGCTTCGCGCAGCGCGGTCAACTCCTCGTCCACTTGCCCGTCGGTCGGCTCCTGGAGCGTCGCGGCGATCTGCTGGCGGAGGGTGTCGCGGAATTTCCGGCGCAAGCGGCTGACCGCCTTCCGCACCGCTTCGTGATTCATGCCTAGCGTTTGCGCGGCGACCTCGTAGTTGCCATCGGCGACAGCGTCGGCATTGAGGAAAGGTTCCAGCACCTTGAAATGCGCGCCGCGGCCCGCGCGGGTTTCGCTGATGCCGAGTTCCTCGAGGGACTTCGCCAGCAGGGCCATCGCCCAACTCCGGTCGTAAAGGGCTTCCGGCGTCAGGGGATCGGCCGGTTCGTGGGCGTAGCGCTCCTCGCCCTCGCGCAGGTCGAGGGGCAGGATGATCTGGCCGCCGCCGCGCTTGAGCGCACGGTCGCGGGACCGGACATCCCCGATGTAGCGTTGGAAAACGGTCAGGAGGAAGGTCCGCAGCTTCCCGAGGTCCTGGCTGGCCGCAGCGAAGAGGTTTTTTTCTAACAGATAGTGGAAAAGTCCCTGCGTGAGATCCTCCGCGTCCTCGCGCCCTCCGCCCTGCCGCCGCGCAAAGACGTAGAGCGGATACCAGTAGGCGCGGCACAGCTCTTCCAGCGAACGGCGGCGCACTTCCGGATCCTGGGCGCGGCAGCCGTTCACCAGCAAGGTCCACTGGGTGACGGGAAATGGCGACGGGTGTGCGGCGGTCATGGCGGAGGATGGCCGATGCCGGGAAAAAGGCTAGGCCGTCATGGGAGCAGGTGAAAGGCCAAAGAATTCCCCCCCCGGACCGCGGCATTTGCATGTAACACCGGCACGCTTGGCGAAACATGTTTCATGTCGGCCTGCGGTCCCCGCCGCCGCGCGGGAAACATTCGCGGACACCTGTCATTTCCCACTGGTGCCTCTAGGGCCCACTGACCTTGCGCCGGTCCAAGTTTAGGACCCAGGGATTCGTTTCAGTGAGATGCAAGTAAACCAACGGCTAGGATCCCGAAAGATCACCGGGTGAGCTCCGACAAGGCGTCCCCGAAAAGTCGCTTCATCTCCTCCTCTTTGGTCACAATGCCGCCCGTTACGGCCACTCCTGTCTCAGGATCGAAGCACTGATATTCAACAAGTGGTGTCTCTGAGTCGGCGCTTCGATGGACCCGTAGCCGGATATCATGCCTGCCAAAGTAGCCAAGCTGTTCGACCGGATGAAGACCGCCCATTACGTTGCTTGCGGTCTCAGGCCCCAGGATTTTCTCAAGCTTGGTCTTCAGGTTTCCCAAAACCGCGTCGCTCTTCGTCGAATCCGAAGGAATGAGATATTGGTCCCCGTTCTCCAAGCCCGTAGTGGATCCGATCACTCCACTTTCTAGGCGGGACTTGAGATCCTTCATGGTGCTCTTACGAGCCTCATCGATGGCATCGCCCACTTGCTCCAGCTTTCCACGCGCCACCCCAGCGGCCTCAAGGGCGGCAAAATCCACGTCCCCGCTCTCCCCAATAACAGCAAAGGAAGCTTCAGGCTCACTGACCGTCATTCCCGCCTGATTCATCGATTCAGCCCACTCGCCGGATCGGATGAACGACGCTGACTGCTCTGGATGGTGGTGGGAACCAGTGCGATGTGATCTCCCGCCGGGGGATGCGCCCGATGCCTGGCCTGGACCCACAAGGCCGCGTTGCGCCGCTGCGAGAGCCAGGCCGAGTAAAAGGGCGGTCGAAGCCGAGATCCAATAGAAGGATTTTTGATCGAACTTCACGGTTTATCCTGGTCGTTCGGAGAAAAGGCGGTTCCAAACTTCGCTTTCAGCGAAGCGGGGTCGGTTGTGGAACCTTTTGCCAACACCCTGCCGGTTTTGGGGTCCGTTATCTTGTAGGTGGCCAGGGTCGCAGGCGAGCCGAAACCGGAGCTTGGCTTAAGGGTAACATGAACGTCATTTGCCCCGACCCCCCCGAAATTGCGCTCATCGGTTATATACTGGAGCAATCGGTCGGAGGCACCCTTCCCGAACGTCTCGGTAATCGTGGATGCAATGGCTTCACGGTTGCGCTGCGAGACTTCGGGCGACCCAAGCGCTTTGAACGCCAAGATCCCGGCGTCACGATCGGACTCCTCTTCCAGAATCACGGAACGCCCTTTGAGATCCGTTGAAAGATCGGTCCAAATCTGGGCCAGCAGAAGGTCGGCTTCCTCAAGACGGGATTCCGGAATCCCCGCTAGACGTAAAATCTCGCGGTTTATTTTCCCATCCTCCCGGATCAATTGAAACCCGGGCCCGCTAAGCCGTTCACTCGACCCGGCGGGCTTTCGGCTTGATGCCTTTTGCTGCCCGGATGATCCAAGACCGTCGCTGCCGTCGGATGCAGCGTCTTGATTCCGGTCGTGGCTCGACTCATGATCCGAGACAGCATGAGGGGAGCCCTGCTTCGGCCCCTGGGGCAGAAGCGAGACTCCGGACATGTAGCCGATAGCGATAAGAATCGCCAGCCCGGCTCCGAACAGGAGCCGGGACTGGCGAAGCCGAGGCGGGTTTACACCTTCCAGACCCACAGATTTTGGGCGATGAAGGTTGGAGAATAGTCGTTCACGTTCGTGGTGGTAATTCCGGGGCCCCAACGCTTCGTGTGACGACGAATGTAAATCTTGGCTTTCACGAAGGCATCATGGGAGCTCATGCCTTCATCAAAGATCTCGAGATGAACGAACCACGTTTTCTCGATCCATGCGCCCTCCCCCGAGGCCTCATTGGTATTTTCATACCAGAGCTGCGCGGAATAGGTGTTCGATGCAGGGTCCGGAGAGATCGAAGGAACGAAATCGCAGTTGGGTTGCTCGATCGAGGCGGAGACCTGAACGGTGGCGGTGTGCCTTACTCCTTGAGGATAATTGCTCGACTTCCAGCCCTCGCCGGTGATTGCCAAGGTCTTTGAAGGCGTAGGGCCACCAGCCGGGTAGCAGGT
>CBFGPU010000167.1:0-6251 GCA_965650715.1 uncultured Haloferula sp.
GGTCGATTTTCCTTCCGGAGCGGAAGTTCCTTCCTCTTGAAGACACTTCATTCAACATTCGGAAATCCGGCATTCGTCATTTGCTCGCTGCTCTCGCCGTTGGCCGCGCAGGATTTGCCACGGCGTCCGGACGACCCGGTGCCGGCCCAGGTGGACACGATGTATGACCGCGGCTTGGCTTACCTGGCGAAGAACCAGAATGCCCAAGGGTGCTGGAACGACAGCATGGGCAGCGAGCCGGGCGTCGTCGGGCTGTGCGTGGTCGCCTTCCTGGCGCACGGTGAAGACCCGAACCACGGCATGTATGCCGGCGCGATCTCGAAAGGGATCGACTACATCCTGAGCCAGCAGAACCAGACCAACGGCTACATCGGCAACAGCATGTACAACCATGGCTTCGCCACGCTGGCGCTGGCGGAAGCCTACGGCACGGTGGACAACCCGAAGATCGCGCCCGCGCTGAAGAAGGGTGTGGAGCTGATCCTGAGCGCGCAGAAGCGCAACCGCTCGGAAGCCTGGCGCTACACGCCGGACAGCACGGATGCGGACACCACGGTCTCCGGTTGCCAATTGGTGGCGCTCTTCGCCGCACGGAACGCGGGCCTGCCGGTGCCGGACGAGGCGCTCAAGAAAGGGCTCGCCTACATGGCGCGCTGCCGCGGCACCGACGGGGCATACGGCTATACTTCCGCGGGCGGCGGCAAGCCGACGCTCACGGCGATCGGCGTGCTCTGCCTCTCGCTGGCGAAGGAGAAGGAGGGCAAGGGCTTCCAGTCCTCGGTCGATTACCTGCGCGGCCAGATGTCCTACCGCGACCGGCATTACCCGTACTACTTCGAGTACTACATGTCGCAGGCGCTCTTCCATGCCGATCCTGAAACCTGGAACGAGTGGAACAGCCGCAACATCCGCTACCTTTCCACGATCCAATCCCGCGACGGTTCCTGGCCCGGCAACAAGGGCCAGTCCTTCAACACCGCCGGGTCGCTGCTTTCGCTCGCCCTGAACTACCGCTTCCTGCCCATCTACGAGAAATGATCCGCCGTCTGGTCATTGCCACCCTGTTCGCCACGCCTCTCCTCGCGCAGGAGAAGACGCAGGACCACCTGCGCTTCACCAACGGGGACCAGCTCGAAGGCCGCTTCGGCGGGATCAATCCGAGCGGAAAGATCTTCTGGGAGCGTCCGGACATCGCCGCGCCGATCGAACTGCAGCGCGACAAGGTGCGGCAGATCGTGCTGCGCGACGCGCGCCCGGTCTCGCCGCTGACCGACCCCTGCCATGTGACGCTGGTGAACGGCGACCGCATTCCCGGCAAGGTGGCCGCGGCGGACGAGCACGAGATGACGCTGGAATCGACGGCGGCGGGGACGATCACGCTGTCGCGCGACTCGATCGCGGCGGTCGCGCCGAATCCCTTCGGCGGACGGCTTCTCTATGCCGGCCCCTTCGATGACAAGGGCTGGCGCATCGTGCCGGTGGACAAGCAGGACGGCGATGCCTTGGGCGGCGACGGCCCCGGACCGCGCGGTGGCGACAAGAAGAACAAGAAGGACGGCGGCGAGAAGCCGGCGTGGTCGCATGCCGGGGCGGCGTGGTATTCGCGCGGAGGCACCGACGCGCTGACCTACGATGCCGCGATGCCGGACCGCTCGCTGCTGCGCTTCAAGCTCGGCTGGCGCTCGCGCCCGACGGTGGCGGTGGCTTTCCATGCGGACTTCACCCAACCGGCGCCGAAGAAGAAGGGCGCGGGCGCGGAGGAAGAAGACCGGCCGCCGATGGGCGTGATGCCGAACTTCGCCAAGCTCTTCGGCACCGCCTACGTGCTCAACTTCAACTCGGGCTACGTGCACCTGCAGCGGACCGGCTTCGACGAGGACGGCAATCCGGAGGTCGAGCGGGTGCGGGTGGGAGCGACGACGGTGCGCCTGCCGGACACGGGCGACGCGCTGTTCGAGATCCGCTGCGACCGCAAGGAGGGCAGCATCTCGGTTTACATCAACGGCGAGTTCGCGGTGCAGTGGTATACCGCGGAGGAAGGCGAGGCCCCGGAGATCGGCGGCAGTTCCTACAAGGCCCCGGGCGGCGGTTTCGGCTTCCACGTGCAGGGCGGCGCGACGCAGATCCGCATCTCCGACATCGTGGTGGCGGAGTGGAACGGCATGACCGACTCGGCGCGCAGCATGGAGAGCGACCAGCAGGACATCGTGCTGCTGAACAACGGCACCGACCGCTTCTCCGGGCGCATCCGCTCGATCCACGAGAACCAGGTGGAGATCGAGGCGAAGTATGCCTCGTTGAAGATCCCGATGCAGGATGTGGCGGAGATCCATTTCGCGCGCGAAGGCCGCCGCAAGGTGGAAGAGACGCCGGAATCCGCGATCACCGTGCACCTGCAGCCGGTGGGCCGCATCAGCGGGGTGCCGCTGTCCGCGGCGGAAGGCCGCATGCAGATCGAATCGCAACTGGCCGGGAAGATCGATCTCGATCTCGCGCCCGCGGTGGTGCTGGAGTTCCAGTCCGCCGGCGGCTTCCTGGATGAATGGGAAGACGACCTCTGAGCCCCCCTCCCCGTGCAAGTTACCACCATCACCATCCTCGCCTGTTTGTCCGCCGCGACGGCCACCGCGCTCGCGGACGAGGTGATCCTGACCGAGGGCTCGCGGCTTTCCGGGACGGTCACGGCGATGAGCGCGGAGGGCGAGGTGTCGCTGGAGAGCGGCCTCGCTTTCGAGCCCTTCCAACTGCGGGCGGACCGGATCAGGCGGGTGCAGTTCTCGGCTCCGAAGGCGACCCTGGCGGACGAGCACGACGCGATGCTCACGCTCTCGAACGGCGACCGGTTCGCCTGCGACCTGACCGGCGTGGACGAGGACTCGGTGCAGGTTCGCACGGGCTTCGCCGGGGATCTGGATATCCCGCGCCCGATGGTCGGCACGGTGCAGCTCGGCATGAGGCCGCGGAGGACGATCTATCGCGGGCCGGAGAGCGAGAGCGGCTGGACGGTCCGCAACGGCTGGCGCTTCGAGGGCCGGCGCTTCATCACGGACGGCAACGGCACGGTGGCGCGGCGCTTCGATGTCCCCGGATCCTTCTCGCTGAAATTCCGCCTCACCTGGCGCAACACTCCGAACATCCAGATTTTCTTCGCCGACGATCTGATGGAGACGACGGGGCGAGCGGACCGGTATCATCTGTCCTTCGACGGGTCCGGCTTCCAGCTCAAGCGCCAGATCAGCGGCGACAGCTATCCGAACAAGGACATGCACGCGATGCGACGCGATCCGGCGGATTTCCCGGACTCGCGGGTGGAAGTCGAGCTTCGCGTGGACCGCCAGCTCAAGCAGGTCCATCTCTATCTCAATGACGAATTCGAGGGCAAATATGCCGACCCGCTAAAGCAGACGCCGGGCGGTCAGGGCGTCATGTTCCTGAGCAAGATCGCCGGGGACGAACTGATGACGATCGAGAACATCGAGATCCGCGAGTGGGATGCCTCCTCCGACCGCCACCGCACCGAGACGCGCGGGGACGAGACGAAGGACGTGGTGATCACGCGGAGTTCCGACCGCAGCACGGGTCAGATCCTGGGGCTCAAGCCGGGCACGGACGGTCCGGTGGTGCTCTACAAGAGCCCTCACTATCCGGACCCGGTGGAGCTAGCGACCTCCGATATCTCGACGCTGTTCTTCGCCCGTGCGGCGGACCCCGCTCCGAAGGCCGCGACGCCGCTGAAGCTCGACCTGCGGGGGCGCGCCTCGCTCTCGGTATCGACCTGCGCCTTCGCCGACGATCATTTCAAGGTGGTGCACCCGCTGCTGGGTCCGCTGGAGGTGCGGCGGGAGGCGGTTGACAAGCTGGAGCGCAAGCCGCCGCAGGAGCCGCAAGAGGAACCCGAACCGGAGGAAGAGGAGGAAGAATGAAAACGCGCTCCCTGCTTCTCGTTTGCCTGGGCCTGACGGCGGTGTCGCCGGCGGCTCCTCCGGCGGAAGTGCGCTGCACGGACGGCAGCCAGTTCAAGGGCACGCTGCTGCAGATCGGACCGGACCGGGCCAGCTTCGATGCGGACTTCCTGGCCAAGCCGGTGCCGCTGAAACTCGACCAGATCCTCGAGATCGGGCTGCCGCCGCACCGCGGGGACTTTACCGGCGACCACATCGCCAGCGCCGTGCTGAGCAACGGCGACACGCTGCGCGGCGAGCTGACAGGCGTGACCGACAAGGAGATCTCGCTGCGCACTTGGTATGGCGGCGAGATGAAGCTGCGCCGCAGCATGGTGGACACGCTGGATATCCAGAATCGTCCCGAACTGATCTACGCGGGTCCGACCGGGCTGGAGGGCTGGACCCAATCGAAGAACGACTCGTGGCTCTGCGAGGACGGCGTGCTGGTCCCGCAACGGCCTCAGACGATGATCGCGCGCGATCTGGAGCTGCCGCCGAAGATCCACTTCTCCTTCGACATGGCGTGGCGCTCGGTCCCGCGTTTCCGCTTCATCTTCTGCAGCGACGACTTCCTCTCGACCGATCCCGACAACTGCTACTTCCTGACCAACCCGAGCGGGCACTACGTGGAGCTGCGGAAGCGGACACCGCGCAACAGCGCGACGTCGATCGGCAGCTCGATCCAAGTCCCGGAATTCCGCAGCCGCGAGAAGGTCCGCGTGGAGTTGCTGGTGGACCGCAAGTCCGGACTGATCCGGCTGATCGTGAACGGCCGCATCGCGGCGGACTGGATCGACCCCGAGCCACAGGTGGGAGCGATGGGCGGCGGAATGCACTTCGAGGCGGCGGATACCTCGCTGCGATTCTCGCGGATCGAGGTGACCTCCTGGGACGGCACCGTGGAAGGCAAGGCGGACGAACAGGAGGACGCCTTCCTCGATGAACTGGACGAGGACGCGACGCAGCCCGTCGAACCCGAGCCGGACCCGACGCGGATCCGCCTGCGCAACAACGATCACATCGAAGGCGAGATGCTGGGCATCGAGGGTGGCAAGGTGAAGCTGAAGACGAAGTTCGGCGACATGGAACTGCCGGTCTCGCGGCTGCGTTCCCTCCCGCTGCGGGGGAAGAAGGAGAAGGAGGACTACACGCTCGGCCTCTACGAAAAGCCGAAACGCTACAACGGCGACGTGCGGGCGTGGTTCGCCGACGGGACGCGGGTGACCTTCCAACTGGAGAGTGCCGGGGAGGGTCGCCTGAAGGGCTACGCGCAGGCCTTCGGGCAGGTGGACTTCGATGCCAAGGCGTTCAGCCGGATCGAGTTCAATCTCTACGATCCGGAGTTGGACGAACTGCGCGCTGCGGATTCGCGGTGGTGAGCGGGAAGACAAAGGGTACCAGCTTGCCGGCTCCTGTGAGGGGGGAATGTGGATATCCTGCGTGTCGGAGGAGGGGCTCTCCCGAGAGATGCATGGGATGCCCTCTCCCCTTGTCCATCCGAGCAAAGCGCCTGAATCAAGAAAAGTTATCTCACTTTCTCCTTTTCACCTCCCTACGCCTTCTCTAACCAAAGCCCATCATCCGTCTAAAATCTCTCCCCTGATATGGATATCACTCAATCCATGTCGACACTACATACAGATGAAAGGTAAGAATGGCCTGTTGATCGGGTTGGTTTTTCTCACGGCGGAAAGCGCAAGCGGGGAGCCGCGGGGTTACATCAACCGGCGCACCACGACGAGTGAATCGGGAGAACGAACCCCGAGAACGCAGGGCGAGGTGATCGTGAACCTGGGCAAGGAGATCGACGTCTTGAAGAAGAAGGTGGACGAGTGGGGAACGATGTCGTTTTCGCCGGTGGTCTTCGCGCCTGCCGACCTCTCGGATCTGAAGCCCTTCCAGTTATTGGAAACCGACCCCAACGCCACCGATAAAACGACCAAGTTCACGCTCAATGGTCTTTTCAGCGAATACAACATCTCCAATGGCACGAGCCAGTTCGCCCAACGGACGAAGACCGACACCCAGATTGCCGCGGAAACGAATTCCAACCAGTTGGCCGCCATCCAGGACACGGCCAAGGTGAGGGCGTTCCGCGAAAACCTGAGCCGCCAGCAAACGGCTCACGAGGAGAACCTGCTGATCACCGGAAAACAGCGGGACCAGGCTGCAACCCGCCAGCAGGAAGCGGTGACCGCCGCGGCCGAGGCGGCGGAAGCCAAGGCGGACGCGGACCAAGCGGTACTCGTGGCGATGGAACGGGTGGCCACGCTCGAAAAGAAGATCGAGACCGCGAAGCCGGTGGAA
>CBFGPU010000168.1:0-6241 GCA_965650715.1 uncultured Haloferula sp.
AGCCAGTCCTTGAATATCCGCAATCTCGGCGCGGGCGGTCCCTTCACGATCGCCGAGCCGATCGAACTCCGTCCGAACGCCTTCGGTCGCGCGGGGATCACTCATGAGGCGGGAACGGACAACACGCAGGTGGTGAATCTCACGGGTCCGATCACCATGGTCTCGACGGGCCGATCCGCAGTGAACTTCCGCAACTACAACCGCAGCGGCACGATGAACATCCTGGGGGATGTGAGCGGGCAGATGGGCGGCGCGCAGTTCTTCGTGCGGAGCAACACGAGCGTGAATACCGGCGGAATCAACTTCTACGGCAGCATCAATATCTCGGACGACGCCGAGATGGTGGTGACGGAGGAACTGAGGATGCGGATCGGCGCTCCCGGCAAGACCTACTCGGGCTTCCGCACCATCCTCGCGAACGGCCATATCCGGACGCTGGTGGACAATGCGCTGCCGGCGAACCAGCCGCTCTTCCTGGGGGAGGGCAACAACGCCGTGGATAGCAAGCTGATCCTCGGTGAGGGCGGCACCCCGGTGCAGCAGACCGTGGCGGGCATCGGCTCGAACAACACCGACCCGGATTGCCGGATCGTCGGTGGCGCGACTTCGAACTCGACCTTCACGATGAACCTGCCGGGGAATGCGACCCTTGCGGCGCCCTTCGGCGGCGGAGCGGCGAACGAGAACAACCTGAACATCGTGAAGTCCGGGATCGGCACGCTGACTCTCAGCAGCGCGCTGGCCAGCACGCTGACGGGCACCTCCACGGTAAGCGGTGGCAGCCTCTACGTGAACACGAGCATGGCCACCAGTCCGCTGACGGTGCAGGCCGGCGCGACGGCGGGCGGCAACGGCACCACCGGTGTGTTCGTGGCAAGCGGCACCCCGGGGAGCACCGCAAACGTGGCACCCGGCGCGAACAACGCGATCGGCACCCTGACCGTGAGCGGCGGCATGACCTTGGGAGCCGATTCGGCGATCAACTGGAACATCGGCACTTGGTCCGGCACGGCGGGAACGGGATATGACACCATCGCTTCGGCGGCGGGCGTGAACATCACGGCGACAAGCGCGAATCCGGTGACGATCCGGATCCAGCCGCTGGCCCTGGCCGGATTCGTGGAAGAGAACCGTAGCTTCACGCTGGCGACCACGTCGACGGGGATCACCGGTTTCGCGGCGGACAAGTTCGTGTTCGACACGACCGGCTTCCCCGGTGCAGGCACCTTCTCGGTGCGCGTCGATGGGACGAACCTGGTGCTCGACTACACCATGCCCGTGGGCGGCGACTTCGATTCGTGGGCCGCGGACAACGGGGTGACCGGAGGTGCGACCGGCGATTCGGACGGCGACGGCATCGTGAACCTGATCGAGTACGCCTTGAACCTGAATCCGGCCGGCTTCGACGCCACCACCGGGGCCTTCGATGGCACCACGATCACCTTCTCCAAGCGCGCTGACGCGGTGGAGAACGGCGACGTCACCTATGCGATCGAGACTTCGTCCACGATGCTGCCGGGCTCCTGGAGCGTGGCGACGCCGACGACGAACAGCGACACGGAAATCAGCTACACGCTGCCGACGGGGCAGGGCAAGATCTTCGCCCGCCTGCAAGTGACGCAGGTCCCGTGAGGTACTAGAGAAATCGTAGGTTGATCATGAGCCGCCCGGTGAAAGCCGGGCGGCTTTTTCCGTTCAGGGGGAGGTGAGGGTGCCGGACGGGGACAGGAGTGTCCCCTCTCCTTATGGCTGGCGCGGAGGCGTCACTTCACGAGGCGCTCGGCGAGGTCCCAGTTCTCGTGGTAGCGCTTGAAGCTGCGGAGCGCCCATTCGGCTTCGGCAAGGACGACCCAGTGGCCGGCGGAGTCCTTGGCGAGGGTGCAGCCGCCGGGGAGGTCGTCGGTGGGCGCGTTGGCACCGGTGACCGGTTGGCCATCGGCCATGAGCCAGCGGATGACGGTCCAGGGGCTGTGCTCGAGGACGACCTCGGCACCGTATTCGGACTCGAGGCGGTACTTGAGGACTTCGAACTGGAGCGGGCCGACCGCTCCCAGCAGCAGGGTGGTGCCGGCGGCGCTCTCGAACAACTGGGTCACGCCTTCGCGGACGAGCTGGTCCATGCCTGCACGGAAGCGCTTGGCGGTGGCGGTGCTGCGGCCGCGGATGGTGGCGAAGCACTCGGGCGGGAAGATCGGGATCTCGTCGAACTTGATCGAAGAATCGGTGGTGAGGGTGTCGCCGATTTCGAAGGGCTGGTTGCCGACGAGGCCGACGACATCGCCGGCGTAGGCCTCGTCCACGATTTCCCGCTCCTGGGCGAAGAGCTTCTGCGAATTCGAGAGGCGGATCTGCTTGGCGGCGGAGCCGTGCCAGACCTGCATGTCGCGCTCGAACTTGCCCGAGACGATGCGGATGAAGGCCATCCGGTCGCGGTGTTTCGGGTTCATGTTCGCCTGGATCTTGAAGACGAAGCCGCTGAAGCGCTTGTCCTCCGGCTCGATCAGGGTGTCCCCGGACATGCGTCCCGCCGGCTCGGGTGCCATTGCAAGGAAGCCGTCCAACAAGAGTTGGATGCCGAAGTTGTTGGCGGCGGAGCCGAAGAAGACCGGGGTCAATTCGCCCTTGAGGACGCGTTCCTGGTCGAAGGGAGCCCCGGCGATGTCGAGAAGCTCCATTTCCTCGATCGCCTTGTCCACGAGGTCGCCGTCGACGTGCTCGCGCACGGCGGGATCGGTCAGGCCCAGGACGGAAACCGGGGCGCGGTAGGCACCGGCCTTGGTCTTTTCGAAGAGATTCAGTTGGCCGTCGCGACGCTGGATGACGCCGCGGAAGCGGGGACCGTCGCCGAGCGGCCAATTCATCGGGTGGGAGGCGATGCCGAGGACGTTTTCGATTTCGTCCACGAGGTCGATCGGCGGGCGGGTCGGCCGGTCGAGCTTGTTCATGAAGGTGAAGATCGGGATGCCGCGGAGGCGGCAGATTTCAAAGAGCTTGCGGGTGCGGGCCTCCACGCCCTTGCCGGCATCGACGACCATGATCACGGCATCGACCGCGGTGAGAACGCGGTAGGTGTCTTCCGAGAAGTCTTCGTGACCCGGGGTGTCCAGCAGGTTCACGTGGAAGCCGCCGTAGGTGAATTGCAGGACGGTGGATGAGATCGAAATGCCGCGTTGCTTTTCCAGCTCCATCCAGTCGGAGGTGGTGGCACGGCGGTCGCGGCGGGAGGTCACGCTGCCGGCGAGGTCGATGGCACCGCCGTAGAGGAGGAACTTCTCGGTGAGCGTGGTCTTGCCGGCATCCGGGTGGGAGATGATGGCGAGGGTGCGGCGGATGGAAGAAGGATGGGACACGGCGGGCGGGGAGGGAAACACGGGGCCCGGGCGCTGCCAAGACCGATCCCGGGCGGCCCGGCGAGGCCAATCCGGGCAATTAGACGTCACAAATTCAAAGGGGCGCGAGCGGGCCGGGGAGTCCGTACGGGTCGGTGGTCGCATTCGATGGCAGAGCGGGGAGCTTGGCCGCGCGCGATGCCGGGCCGGGCGGGCAGGTCCTGGAGGCGTTCCGGCCGCTGCACTTCGGGGAATCTCGGGAGGGGGTAATTTCAGAGTTTTGGCGGTGAATTGCTTTCCTCGGAAGAGCGGCAATTGAGACCACATCTCAATTCATTGAGATCCATGGACTTGAGACTGTTTCTCAAGTCATCCTTTGCTTGCGGTGAGTTAGAAAAGGGTTCATCTTCCGGTGTTCATTTCCCAACTGATCTTATGCAAATTCAAACCATTACCCGTGCCTGCGCCGCCTGCGTTCACTGGAACAAGATGGAGGACGACCATGGCGAGTGCCGCCGTCATGCTCCGCAAACCGTAGCCTTTGAAGTCGATGATGAAGTGAAGTTCGAATCCATGTTCCCCGTCACCGCTGCCGAGGATTGGTGCGGCGACTTCACGAAAGCGGACTGACAACCAGCCTCCCCGCCTGCACCTGCAAGCGGGCGCATGCCCTCCCTGAAACGCCCCGCTGCAAGGATCGGGGCGTTTTCCATGTACTGGGGGAGGAAGATTCGGAGAGGCGGGGCTTGTCGCGGAGAGGAATCTGAAATAATCCGTCACTCTCAGTCGTTTTACCGCCCCGATCATGCAGAATTCCATCCGCGTTTTATGTGTCGGAGCCGGCCACATGGGCCGCTCGCACGCGCTTGCCTACCATCGCATTCCCGGTTTCGAGATTTGCGGGATCGTGACCCGTTCGGCGGAGAGCCGGGGCAAGCTGAATGCGGAACTGGGCGGCGGGTACGCGGAATTCGCGGACTTTTATGAGGCGCTGGCAGCGACCAAGCCGGACGCCGTGAGCATTTCGACGTATCCGGACACGCACGGGCCATATGCGGAGGCGGCCTTCGAGGCGGGGTGTCATGTCTTCATCGAGAAGCCGCTGGCGGAGAGCGTGGCGGCGGCGGAGGCGATCGTGGACAAGGCGAGGGCCAGCGGGAAGAAGCTGGTGATCGGCTACATCCTGCGCCACCACCCGAGCTGGATCAAATTCATCGAGATGGCGCAGACGCTCGGCAAGCCGCTGGTGATGCGGATGAACCTGAACCAGCAGTCCTTCGGCGCCAATTGGAAGACGCACAAGGCGCTGATGTCCTCGATCTCGCCGGTGGTCGATTGCGGGGTCCACTATGTGGACGTGATGTGCCAGATGACGCGCTCGCGGCCGGTGCGGGTTTCGGGGATCGGGGCGCGGCTGAGCGACGAGCTGCCGGAGGGAAAGATCAACTACGGCGCGCTCCAGGTGACCTTCGAGGACGGCTCGGTGGGCTGGTATGAGGCCGGTTGGGGCCCGATGATGAGCGAGGTGGCCTTCTTCGTGAAGGACGTGGTGGGGCCGAAGGGCTGCGCCTCGATCGTAGCCGACAAGGCGGCGTCCGAAGGGCAGAGCTCGAACGTCGATGCGCACACGCAGACACAATCGATCCGCCTGCACCATTCGCAGCTTACGCCGGAAGGGGCTTTCGTGAAGGCCGACGAGACGGTGCGGCTCGACGACGAGCCCGATCACGACGGCCTCTGCCACCGCGAGCAGGAGTATTTCCTGAAGGCGATCCTGGAAGATCTCGATCTGACCGACCATATGGACGACGCGGTCGCTTCGATGCGTATCGTGGCCGCGGCGGACGAAAGCTTCCGCACCGGCAAGACCATCGAGCTTTAGTCTCTTTCCCCGGGCCTATCGAAAGCTAGTTTCAAAATACTTGGCGCACTTGGCGACTTGGCGGTTCATTCACTCACCTCATCCGATTCCCGTAACCATGAAATCCATCACCCTTTTTCTCCTTCTCCCGCTCCTCGCGACGGCCCAGGAGTCCGCGCTCAAGAAGCGCGCGCTCTTCAATGGCAAGGACCTCACCGGCTGGACCGGCGACGGCTACATCGTCGAGGACGGGGCGATCGTCTGCACGCCCGAGGGCAAGAACCTGGTGACGGAGAAGACCTTCGCGAACTACGCCTTCGACTTTGAATTCAAGCTGCCGGCGGGCGGGAACAACGGTATCGGCATCCACTACCCCGGGACCGGCGATGCCGCGTATGCGGGGATGGAGGTGCAGGTGCTGGACAACAGCTCGGAGAAGTACAAGGACCTCAAGCCGTATCAATTCCACGGCTCGCTGTACACGCTGGCGGCCGCGAAGAAGGCCCCGCTCAAGCCGGTTGGCGAGTGGAACGAGGAACGCATCATGGTGAACGGCGACGATGTCACCGTAATCGTGAATGAAGAGGTGATCCTGCAGGCGAAGCTGAGCGAGCTGAACAAGGAGCATCCGGATCATGCCGGTGCCAAGCGCCGCTCCGGACACATCGCGTTCTGCGGGCATGGCGACCGCGTGGCCTTCCGCAATCTACGGATCTGCGAACTCGCGCCCCCGGCGAACGAGGAAGGCGCGAAGGCCGCGGGCTTCACCAAGATTTTCGACGGCACCACCCTCACGGGCTGGGAATCCGAAGAGGGCGACAAGGGCCACTGGTTTCCCTACAACGGCATCCTGAAGTACGACGGTCATAGTGAAGCGAAGGACAAGGATCTGTGGTTCTCGAAGGAATACGGCGACATGACCCTGATCTTCGACTGGCGCTGGGGTGCACCGGGCCCGGTGATGAAGCGGCCGGTGATCGGTCCGGATGGCAATGAGACCGGCGAGCAGGTGGAAGTGCAGGAGCTCGACAGCGGCATCTACCTGCGCGGC
>CBFGPU010000169.1:0-6240 GCA_965650715.1 uncultured Haloferula sp.
GAAGGCCTTCACGTCATCCGTGCGGCTGAAGAAATCCTTGTCCCCGTGCAGCACCAGCGTGGGCACCGTGAAGGTCTTCGCGCATTCCGGCATCCCGTCGATCAACTCGCCAAGCGTCACCAGCAGGCGCAGCGTGTGCTTGTCGATGTGCCAGGCGTTGGTCTCGGCCTGCTCGGAGTGGACAGTGTCGTGCGTCATCTGCACCTGCTGGCCGCCCGCGAGTGTTTCGAGCGAGAGCCGGGCCATCGGCGCCACGTTTGCCATCTGGCGGACCAGATCCTTCTTCCACTGCGGGAAGTCGTCGCGGAACCTCACCACCGGCGAGGAAAGCACCAGCGCATCGCAGGGAGGGGGAGCCCCCGCCGCCACGTCCAAACGATAGGTGTGGGACGCGATCAGCGCGCCCATGCTCTCGCCGAACCAGATGATCTTCGCCTTCGGGTGCTTCTCACGCACCATTTGGGAGAAACGGTTGAGATCGTTGTACCACTTCTGCGGGTCGTCGATATCGCCCCGCCGCTCCTTCAACGGGTCCTTGCCCTGCCCGCGCACCTCGTAGGCGTAAACCGCCGTTTTCGGCTGCTCCTTGAGCATGCGCTTGCCGAGGTTTTCGTAGTCGATCGCCGCGCCGCAGAAGCCGTGGATGCCGATGATGACGGTGTTCGGCTCGGTGCCGTCCTTGACCCACTTGCGGTAGCCGAAGGTCTCGCGGCGCAACGCTTCCTCCGGTTTGTCGGTCACCAGCGTATAATCCGTCGCGCACTGGCTGAGTAACAGGGCGGTAGCCACGAGGGAGCCAAACCGCAGTGCAAGTTGCAGCGGCCAGCGGGATCGGTCACTCCCTGAAATGTTCTTCATCCGTTGAAATTGTGCCACTTCTTACGGATGCCCGCAATCCTGCTTTCCACGAAGTTTCCGGGGGAAATCACGCACCCGCAGGCTCTTTTTCCGCCAGTCCGCCTTGAATCGCGGGCAAAATGTCGTCGAGCGTTTCAGCCACGGAGAAGTCGCCGGAGCTGCACAGGCCCCGCAAAAGCCCGATCAGCGGATCCCAAAACCGGACGCCGGCGGGGTTCTGGCGGTTGAAAAGCACTACCGGTTTTCCGGCCATGAGCGGGTTCTTCTGGTGCTTGAAGATCATCAGCGCCAGCAGTTCCTGAAAGGTCCCCGCACCGCCGGGGAAAATGACAAAAGCGTCCGAATTCTCGATCATCACCTCCATCCGGGTGTAAATGTCCGGGCGCAGCCAGAAGCTGGAGAGGCCATCGGGAAGCCCTTCAAGCTCAATGATATGAGGGACATTTGAACCGGCCGTCCAGCCGCCGGCCCCCACCGAACCCTCGACCACCGCACCCATGATCCCCGAGCGGCCCGCCCCGGAAACGCAGCCCATGCGGTTCTCCGCCAGCTGACGGCCGAGCGCCTCGCCATCGGCCAGGTAGGACGGCTCTTCCAGAGTCGCCGAGCAGAACACGCAGACATTCGCGACGTAATCGGGCGGCACCGGCTCCTCGAAGGAGGTCGCCTTGCTCTCGCCGATCTTCTCGCGGCCCGCGTCGGGCAGACCCTTCATGCGCACCATTTCCAAGGTCTCCAGCACGCCCTCCGGATGATCGGCGGCGAGCAGGAAATCGCGGTGATCCTGCTTGATCGTCCCCATCCGGTTCAGGTGGTCCAGCACCGCGAAAAAGGGGTTCCAGGACGAGTCGGTGTTCAGGATCACCGTCGGCTTGCCAGCCAGGTTCCGGTCGAGGGTTTGATAGCCCACGAAGATCGAAATCGCCTTGAACATGTCCTCCAAGGTCGCCCCGGGAGTGAAAACGAAGGCCTCGGATTCGATGATCTTCCGCTCGATGTTGGAAAGCGTGATCCGCTGGTCGCCGTTGGAATTATAGATGTCCCAGCCTTTGCTGAAAAGCAGGTAGAGGAGGC
Source organism: uncultured Haloferula sp. (assembly GCA_965650715.1). Taxonomy (GTDB): domain Bacteria; phylum Verrucomicrobiota; class Verrucomicrobiia; order Verrucomicrobiales; family Akkermansiaceae; genus Haloferula. Next base: position 1,933 of record CBFGPU010000169.1, read on the forward strand.
GCGCGCGGGCTTCCCGTCCAGGGTCGTCAGTCCCCCGGACGGTTCCAGAAAGTCTTACTTTAGGCATGGGATTCGCTGAGGCAGGGTGATCCAGCAGACGCCGTGCCGGGACAGCCGGCGGCATCAAGGGCAGGCCGAACTATAATGCACATGGACCCGTTTCTTCAAGCCGCCATCGCGGAAGCATCGGCCGGACTGGCCGAGGGAGGAATTCCAATCGGAAGCGTTCTCGTCCGCCAGGGGATCATTCTCGGCCGCGGCCACAACCGCCGCATGCAGCAGGGCAATCCCGTCCTCCACGGCGAGATGGACGCGCTCCAGAATGCCGGCCGCCTGCCCGCACACATCTACCGCGAGTGCACGCTCTACACCACGCTCTCCCCCTGTCCCATGTGCTCGGGGGCGATCCTCCTCTACGGGATTCCGAAAGTGGTGGTCGGCGAGAACCGGACCTTCATGGGCGAGGAAGAGCTCCTGAAGAGCCGGGGCGTGGAAGTTGAAGTGGTCCAGAGCGAGAAGTGCATCGACCTGATGCGCCGCTTCATCGACGCGAACCCGACGATCTGGAACGAGGACATCGGGGAACCCTGAATCCGGCTCTTATTCACATTCAGCGAAGATTCCCGCTTCTGCGCACTAACCGCACTTGGCATTCCCTTGGAATTCCTGTGACGGTGTAGTGCTATGAAAACCCCGGGGGAACTTTTGGACGAGACCCACCTTGAAAATTGGATCGGGCATTCACGCTGGCCGGGCTCTTTGGCCCTGGCGACCACCTGCAGCTGCGATGTCTCGCAGCTCGGCACGGACATCTGCGACCGCCTCAATGCGAAGAAGATCTTGAATGTCGGCCCCGCCGTCGCCTTCGACCGAGAGGCCATCCGCTATCTGGCGGGAAATCCCGCCTGGCGCCACCGCGTCTTCGCCTCGCTTCCGGAGCCCCGGGAACATCCCGGTTGCGACTACGAGGCGATGATCCGCGGCGTGGCCCAACTCGGCGGTGCCATCCTTTCCGGCCGAGGCTGCTTCGATGCCACCCGCGGCCTCGACCGCGTTTTCCGCGTGATGGTGTCGAACTGCGGGGAATGCCGGACGGACGAACCTTCCATGCGCCTCGATCCCCAGCGTTTCAGCCGGGAGAGCCTGGTGCATGTCATCGCCGATAGCTTTGCGGACTGGTGCAGCGGGCGCATGCCGCAGGATGCTCCTGCAAGCGCGGCGATCCGCGGGACATCCCGCGCGCCCTTGGTCACCGTCGGCGCGTGACGCCGTCCTCCGGCGAGCACCGGTTCCGCTCGGCGGAGCCGGTCTTCCCGGCGTCAATTCCCGGCGGCGTCGAGGATGATGCGGATCTGTTCGAGATCGTAGGGGCCCACGTTGCTCAGCGCGGCACCCGCGGCTTCCCGCCGCCGCGAGGCATCGGAGATGGTGCGGATCCACTCGGCACAAGTTTCCGGGTCCTTTTGGGCGTGGTAATTCACCATCGCGGCCACCAAACGGTCGCGCGCCTCCCCCGCCGGCCGGGTGTCGAGCCATTCGGTCGCCTTGTCCACGTCCATGTTCACCCACAGCGGGAAGGCGGACTCGTTCGCCACCTCCTGCTCGGCGGCCGGCAGGCTGTCCCGCCACGCTTGCCATTGGTCGAAATCCTGGGCCGCGAGGATGTTGGCGAAATTCTTGATCGCCGCTTCCCGCTCTCCCGGATTCTCAAGTCCCGCGATCAATTGGATCCCGCTTGCCGGATCCCGCACCGCAAGCTGCATCGCGCTCGTGCCCAAGGCTTGCAGCCGCTCTTCTTCCGGCAGGTCGCGGCTCCATTCCCATGCCTTGGCCGGATCCGCCAAGGAGCGCGCGTTGACGACCTCGTTCATCAGCAGATCCCTGACATCCGCCTGCTCCGGCTCCTGAAGCCAGCGTTCCACCGCCGCCGGATCGCGCGCGATCCAGTTTCTCGCCAGATTGGATACCACCCCGGCGACGTCGCTCCCGTTTTGCCAAGCCCGGATCCGGACCATGATCCCGTCCCGCGTTGCAGGGTTGGTCAAGAGGTCGCCCATCCACTTGGCATCGCTCCGGTAGTCTTCCGGCTTGGTGGAGAGGCACCACAATTCCACCGCCTTGAGTGGGTCCTTCCGCATCACCTCGGTCAGAAGCGCCCGCTTTTCGGCCTCCAGAAGCTGCTCCCCGGAGTGCAAGCGGTTCTCCAGCTTGGCTAGGTCCCTCCGCGCCTTCTCGGTCTCGATCGCCTGCTGGTACTGCTCCGCTCCCCAGCCGGCCGGAATCTCCACGTCCCCGCCCATGCGCGTCATCCTCGCCCAGAGATACAGCACGCTCAGCGAATTGCCGAACCCCATGCTCGGGGTCCGTCGCGAAAGCTCGTCCCACGCGTCCTTCGCCTCCGCGTCGCTCATCCGCGTCAAGGTGCCGATCGCCTCCATCATCGCGAGCATGTCGGCCGGATCGGTCGTGAACATCCGCTCGACCCCCGCGTGCATGCCGTGCTGCCCGGTGTTCCCGCCTTCGCCGGAAGGGGAAACTCCCGCCCGCGCTCGAGCCGCGTGCTGGCCGGAAGCATCCGGGCCGGCCTGCGGCGCTGTCGATTGGATGGGCGGCGGGAACAAGGCGGACTTCGCGTCGATCTGGGACCCTGTGGCCCCGCGGAGCCACCACCCGCAGGCGAGACAGAGAAGACCGGTCAGCGGTAGCGCGAGAATGCGCGGGAAGCTTGCTTTCATCAGGGTCCGGGGAAAACCGGGAGAGGTGCCCGGCACACGGCACGGCACTTCTCCCGGTCGGGTTTTCGAGAATGGAGTATCCTCCGGTTACGGCTTCACGAACTTCCAGTGCTGGTTGTGGCTTGCGCCGCTATACCAGTTCTGCATCACCGTCCCGTTGCCGGTCTGCCCGCCGGTGTCGAGGCACTTGCCATTCGCCCGGTTGATGATCTTGTAATAACCGGAATCCGTGGCCTGGAAGGTCCACTGCTGGTTGTAGCTCCCCCCGTCGGTCCACTGGCCGATCGAGGAACCATCGGCCGTGTTGCCAAGCGTATCGAGGCGCTTGCCGCCGGTCACGCAGACGAGTTTGAAGTAGTTGCCCGTGCGGGTGACAGTCCAACGCTGGTTGTTGCTGGCGCTGTTTTCCCATTGCGCGACCGTCGCGCCGTCGGTGGTGGCACCCATGTTGTCGAGGTACTTGCCGCTGGCCCGGTTCAACAGCTTGTAGGTGCCGAGCGGGACGCCGAGCGACGTGTCGCTCAGGCCCATGTCGCGGCGCAGGCCGCCGGTGATGGCGATGTGCTTGTCCGCGGGGCCCTCGTTGTCCTGGTTCCAGCCGTAAGGCCACCAATGCGCGGCATCGGCGGAAAGCACGGCGGATGCCCCGTCATACGACTGGAGCTTCGCATTCGCGATCACGCCGGTCCAGGTGTTGCCGCTCCGGTTCGCATTCCAGTTCGAGTAGGTCCCCGTTCCGAGCCAATGCGCCATCTCGTGCTGCGCCACGCGGGCGCTGCGCGAGCCGCCGAATTCGATCCATCCCTGATAACTGGCCTGGGCGGTGGGGACGCCGGAATTGTAGGCCACGGTGATGTTACCGCTGTAGTTGGCCCAAGTGTTGAAGTTGTTCACGGCGGTATTCATGGCCGACGTGATTTGGGCCAGCTCGGTGGCGGGAGCGCTTCCGGTGAAGCTCCACGTCAATGCCGCTTTGCCCGGAAGGATCGAGCCGAGCATCGCCATCGCGGCGAGTAGTGTGTGTTTCATGTGGTTTTGGTCTTTTTTTGTTCGGTTACGGCAGATATGTGGCCCTCGATGGGAGGACACCATACGGTGTCATCAAATCAGATGATTTGAGACCCCAGCCATCCTCCATGGTCATGGCGAATCACCGCGCCGGGGAAAGCCGTTTCTCCGTATGATGCCGAATCCTCAAGCAATGCTGTCCTTTCAGCATTGAGGTATCTTCCGAGGTGTCCCCTTTATGGGGGATGTCCATGGCAGAAAACCACACTAACCGGCAGCCAGCTATCAATCCGTCTGCGCCGATGGCATGGGGAGGATCTCCGCCAGCTCGAAATCGATGATGCAGAAGCGGCCCGCGCGCGGGTCGTAGGTGATGTTGCGCGGCTCGGGATCAAGATGGCGCACGCCATAGTCGCGCTCCAGCTCCGCGAACAACTGGTCCGCGCGCTCCTTGCTGATCGACTCCGCCGTCCTGCCGCAGGCGGTCGAAACGAAGTAGAGTTCCTCCGGGTGTTCTTCCAGGACCTTCGGCACGTAGTCGCAGCCGCGCTCCTCGAGCACCTTC
>CBFGPU010000170.1:0-6233 GCA_965650715.1 uncultured Haloferula sp.
GCGCTGGCTCGCGAAAAGCCCGCCCTGCGCCGGGTACTGCTCCTCCGCGAATTTCACCGCTCCCAGCGCCACCTCCAGCGCGCGAGGATCACCCGTCGCCCGATACAAGGTCACCAGCGCCCTCGCGGCCCGGGCTTGGGTCGCGCAACTGCGGTGGATCATGGGCAGGTCCCAGCTATTGCCCCGGCGGCTCGAATAGACACCTCCGTCGAGCGGATCGATCATGGCGCTGTAGAGGATCGTTCGTCCGAATTTTCCGACCACTTCGCGGCTGCGCCGCGCGGTTTCCGGCGGCGTGTCCGGATCCAGCGAGGCGGAAGCCAGGCACTGGAGAATCCCGAGCGGAAGCAGGCCCCCGGCACCGGACATGGTTCCGGCGTCCTGCTCGTAGAGACTGACGAGTTGGCGGAGCGAGCGGGCAAGCAAGTCGTCCCGCTCTTCCGGCGTGGCGGGGATCGCATCGGCCTTCGGCATTCGGCCCAGGCGGTTGGCGTGATCGAGAGTGCTATTGCGTTCGACGTAGGCGGGGGACTCGCGCCACATGTTCGCCACCACGTCCGTCGCACCGTCGAAGATCTCCTGGAGATCCGTTTCCGGGGAATAAGGCACGGGCCTCCAAGTCACCTCGTTGCCGTCCGGCGAGAGCACCAGGATGAAAGGAAATGAAACCGGCATCCGGATCTCCTGGCACAGCACGCTCGCCGCCAGGCCAGCCTCGGGGCAGAGATCCAGATCGACCAGCACGGGCACGAACTCACGGTTCAGGCGCTCCGTCAGCATCTTGTCCCGGTCGATCGCATCGAGCGTCTCGACACAGCCCGGGTAACGGGACGAGCCGATGAATGCGAAAACGAGCCGCCTCGCGTCGCCGGCCCGCTGGAGCATCTCCGGCTCCCAGTGCTGCCAGTGGACCGGTGAATCCGCACGGCTGGACAGGAAGCCCTGGGGGGCCTTCGACATGGCGTTCTGCCCCAGTTCGGGCGCGACCACCGGGTTAAAGGCGGAGTTCGCCCCCGCCTTCCCACGCTCGCGGCACGATGTGCCCAGCGCGGCCAAAGCGAGCAGGCAGGCACAGGTTCCTGATTTCAACATTGCAAAGGGTGTCCGGGGAGGGGGACGTGGCCACCTTGCAGAAAAGGCTTCCGTGCTTACAAGCCGAAGCTACGCTGCGGCAGCGATTTCCGGAGCTTACCAGCGTGATCAGTATAGCGGTTTCCAGTCAAAAGGGAGGGGTGGGCAAGACCACCGTCTCGATCAACATGGCCCATGCCTTCGCCCGTGCCGGGATCCGGACCTTGTTGGTGGACGCGGATCCGCAGGGCTCCGTCGGTCTCTCCCTGACGCGCCAGTCGCGCATGCTCTCCGGCTTCTACGATTACCTCGCCGACCCCGGGATCCCGCTCGAGCGGATCCTCGTTCCCACCCGGCTTGAGACCTTCTCGCTGGTGGCCTCCGGTCAGGCCAGCGACTACGAGGTCGGCGGCTCGCCCACGGGCGCGAATCTCGCCCGGGTCCGCGGCTTCCTGCGCGCGGTCGAGGCCCGCGGCTTCGATCTCTGCCTGATCGACACGCCCGCCGGGTTGTTCGGCCTTACCGCGGATATCATCGCTTCCAGCGATGCCGTGCTGGTGCCCCAGCAAGCCGAGCCGCTGGGAATCCGCTCCGTGCCGAAGATGCTGGAGGGCCTCAACCGCCTGCGCGTGATCCATCCCCGCTTGCTGGTGCTCGGCGTACTCATGACCATGGTCCAGCACGAGATGGCTGAGAGCCGCGAGTCGGTGCTCGCGCTGCGCCAGCTCCTGCCGCCCGATCTCGTGCTGCAAACGGTGATCCCGCGCGACGGGCTCTTCGTCAGGGCGAGCGCCCGCGGTCTGCCGGTCGGCGTGCTCGAAGACGGCGCTGGCGCCCTCGCCGTTTTCGATTCGCTGCGCGCGGAGATCGAGGCGAAACTCGAACGTGCCGGTCATTCTCCCCAGTCCCGCCGCGATGGATCCGCTTGAACCATGGATTGACGCCTCCTCCGTCCGTCGCATGGCGGAGAGCCTGCTCGCGGAACCGCGGGGCATCACCGCGGACCCCGGACCGGACGCGGGCTTCGGCACGGAATTCGTCGGTTTCGCCGGCGAACCCGCGACCCGGCCAGCACCGGCACCTGTTCCTGCCGCCGCACCGCCAGTAGCCCCCGTGGTCGATCCTGCACCTGCCGCATCCGCCCCGCCGAAAGTCTTCATTGCCGGGGAATCCACGCCGCCGCCTCCTCCCGCTCCGGCACCCGTTACCCCTGCGGCTCCGGTCGCCGCTCCGTCTGCCGGGGGTGAAAGACGCGGGCCCCTTCTGGATCGCCTCGCGCGCTTCCGCGATACCTTGATCCGCCACACGGGAGCGCAGGGCGTCTTCATCCTCGACCGGGAGGGCAAGCCGGTGATGGAAGACCCCGCCTTCGCAAAGCTTCACTTCCTCGCGCGGAGTCTTGCGCAAGCCTATCGGCCCGTCTCGGGACAAGCGGGGAACGTCCACGTGAAGATCGGCTCGAATGCGGTCTTGGAGGTGGTCCCGGTGGAAACGCCCTTCGGGTGCCTGGTGCTGGGGACCGTGATGCCGCGGCCTCTGACAGCCGCGGCCGTGGCGGAGATCGCTGCGGCATTGAGGCAGGCGGCGACGCCGAGGGAGTCGCCGGGTTAGATCTGTTAGGACCCGGGTAGAAGTGCCGGCGATTGCGGAACAGGCGGTCGACCGCATGGCCGGAGAGGAAGAAAATGTGGCCCGGTTGTAGCGGTGCCCCGGTCCAACCGGGTGGAACCGCATGACTTATCTCGTCCGACGGTTCTGGATCCCCAGCACTGCTGCCGTGAGTCCGCCCGATGCGATCATCACGAGGATCAGCAGGATCGCGTCGTAGTCGAGGGTTTCCAGCCAGTCGTTGCCAAGCGGCTTCTTGAGGCCCAGGAAGATGTTCCGGGTTCCGTCCGCATTGCGGTAGTCCACCCGGAAGGTTTCCGCTTCCCGCACCAGCAGGTCGATGCGGTTGTTGACGAAGAACTCGGAGATCGGCCGCGCCTTCGGATCGGGGCTTTGAACCCGGATCGATTCGATCTCCAAGCGCGTGCCCCCGCGGGCCAAGTTGGTGATGCGCTCGGCGAGCTCGCGGGCATCGGCCGTGCTGGTGGCATCCGCGGCACCGAGCTTGACCAAGGCTTCCAGCATCAGTTGCAGTCGTTCCGCCACCGCGGGCTCGAGGGTTTCCTTCACCTCCTTGATCGCATCGACGCGCCGCTGGATGCGGATGCGCTCGATCTCGTAGGGGTTGCGCGTCGCCTGCGTGACCACCATCGCCTCGTAGGCATGGCGGAGCGGCATGAAACGCGAAGGTACCGGCGTGCCGCCGCGCTCACGCTCGACGCCGCTGTTTTCGAAGAGCCCCCGGTTCATCTCGCGGAAGGGCACCAGGGCCCCGGCCAGCAGCATCTGCGGCACGAGCAGCAGTGGCACGGCGGTCAAGGCGGCGCGCTCGGTTCTCACCAGCGACGATACCAGCAGCGCGAGGCCGGTTCCGGTGCACGCTGTTAGAGTCATCCACAGCCACTGGCTCAGGATGGTTCCCTTGATCTCGAGGATCGTATGTCCGATGGCGGTGTAGGCGAGGCACTGCGCCGCCGCCACCAGCCCGAGCGCCCCGAACTTCGCGGTGACATAGAGCAGGGGATTCGGCCGGCAGTTCCGTTCGCGGCGAAGGATCGGCCGGTCCCGCAGGATCTCGGTCGCGGAGTTCGTCAGGCCCAGGAACATGGCCACGGTGGCGGAAAGGAAAAGATAGGCGGGGATGTGCAGCGCCGTGTGGAATTCGTAGGGCCCTTCCTTCGACGAGCGCAAGGTGACCCCGACCAGCAGCGCCAGCAGGGGTGCCTCCAGCAATGTCGAGTAAAGCGTGCCGCGGTTGCGCAGCTTCGAGAACAAGGAGCGCTGGAACTGCGTTTGGAGCACCGACCAGGTACGCTTCAGGGCGTGGACAAAGCCCGCGCCCCCGCTGGCGGATGGCACCGGCGAATTGGCCAGCCGTTCCATGCGGGAGGGTGGAGCGACCTCGCCCAACGAGTTCACCAGCGATTGGCTCTCGAAGCGTTCCTGCCAGAAGCTCGGCGGGAAACGCCGTGCCGCGGAGGGATTCTGCCCGCCGCCGATGTGGGCCAGCGGCGTCTCCAGCACGTCGAAGACGAAGTCGGCTCCCAGCGGAGCGTTCTGCGATATCGAGGGATGGGAGATCCCCAGTTCTCCCGCCATCTCGCGGAAATAGGTGATCATCGCCTGCGGAGTTCCGTAGAAGGCCAGCCTGCCGCCGGTGTCTAACAGGAGGACCTTGTCGAAGAGGCCCATCACCTTCGCGCCGGGGCGGTGCAGCGAGGCGATCACGATCTTGTCCCGCGCCAGCGAGCGCAGGGTCTCCGCCACGTGCTCGGAGTCCTTCGAGGAAAGTCCGGAGATCGGTTCGTCGAAGAGGAAGACTTCCGCGGGACTTCCGAGATCGAGGCCGAGGTTGAGCCGGCTGCGCTCGCCGCCGCTGAGTGTCTTTTCGCCGGACGACCCGACGCGGCGCCGTGCAATCGCCTGCAATCCAAGTTCCGCCATGATGCCGTGGGCGCGGCGCTCGACTTCACCGGCGGACAGGAAGGGACGGCGGATCGTGGTCGAGTGCCGCAGATGTTCCAGCACCGTGAGCTGCGGGTTCAGCGCCTCCTCCTGCGGCATGTAGGCGATGAAGCGGATCAGCTCGAGCCGGTTCTGATAGACCGAGGCCTCGTTCAGACGCACCCGTCCCCTCGTCGGTTCGATCTGCCCGGCCAGTACGGAGAGCAGGGTGCTCTTGCCGCTGCCGCTGGGGCCGATGATGCAGAGCATCTCGCCGCGGCCGATCTCGAAGTTCACGTTGTCCAGCGCCCGGATGCCGGGGATGAACTCGTGGATGAGATCCTGGGCGCGCAGCGATTCGATCAGGTTGCGCTCCTCGTCGATGATGCCTTCGCTGAAGCGGCAACGCAGCGCCTGGGTGCGGGAGAGGCGGATGATCGACCCCTCGCGCAGCGGCGCGGAACCCTTCACCGGTACCCCGTCCGCGGTGACGACGCCTTCGGCTTCCCGCACGAAAATATCGCCGGTTCGGCGCTCCAGATCGAAGCGCACCCGCAGGATCACCCGCGGTGCCATGCCGGGGGCGAGAAGCAGATCGCCGCGGTCGAGCATCGCGGGATCGTTCGATACGAGGAAATCCCGCTGGTCCGCCTCAAGCCGGAAGCGTCCTCCCGCCTCGACCCGCCGGCGGCGCAGGGAATCGAGCGGCGTCGAGAATCCGGAGGGATCGGACAAGCGCTCGTGGTGCCGGCAGAGGATCGGTTTCCCCGGCGCGAGCAGGCCGTGGCCTTCCACCACCAGCTCCGTCGGCCGCAGGGCCTCGACCTCGGCCTCAAGGCCGAAGCGGATGCGCACGGCACTCTGCCGGCTGCGTGCCCGCTCGCTGGTTAGCCCCTCTTCCGTGGACGCCAGGAAGATCGCCGGACGATTGCCGGTGAGCTTCACGTTCAGGAAAAAAATCAGGTCCTCGCAGGTCAGGGTCCAGCCCGGAACGACGAGCTGCTGGCGTTCCCGCATTCTCAGGAAGGCTCCGCTTTCCAAGGAGCGGCCCCGCATCCAGAGCGGATTCTCCCCCGTATTCCGGACCAAGAGGAGGTCTGCCGCCCGATAGACCCGGAAGGCGTGGCCTTTCGCCTGCTCGGGCAGACCCACGTCCGCATCCTCGTCGGCGGAGAAAATCAGGCGCTCGAAGCCGGGGTTGTCAGGTGGCCCTTCGCCACTCATTTCCGCGAGGATCTGGCGCGCTTGATCGGGGCGACCCAGACGCCTCAGGAAGACCTCGAAGGACGCCCGGCTGCGCTCGGACCGGCCCACGGCGTCCACCAGAGTGTAGAGCTGGAGACCCACCGCCATCTTCTGGGAGTCGTCTAGCAACTCCCTGAGATCCAAGGCGGTTCGGGCGAGCGGCTTTTGGTCGCGGACCGCCTTTTGGACGCGGCGGGCGAGCCAGCTGTGGTCGGCCTCGGGAAAGGCGCTCCGCAGCAGGTCCAGGATCAGGTCCGCCTCGTCTGCATCCATCCGGCCGTCGAGCGTGGCGAAGCCGGTGAAGGCGTCCACCATGAGCGCCTGGGCGAGGCTGTCATCGGTGCTGTAAAGTGGTGGCAGGTCGG
>CBFGPU010000171.1:0-6217 GCA_965650715.1 uncultured Haloferula sp.
TGCTGCTCCGAGAATTCACCCGCCTTGGTGTCAAGGTGATCGAAGCCGAAGGAGGTAACGACCTTTCCGCAGGCGACGACACCAACCCAACGGCAAAGCTAGTTCGTCAGATTCTTGGTGCTGTGGCGGAGTTTGATAAGACCAGCATCGTTCTTAAGCTGAAGGCAGCTAGAGTCCGCGCTCGACGCGAGAAGGGCCGCTGCGAAGGACGCAAGCCATTCGGTGAACGCGAAGGTGAGAAAGCAGTCATCGAGCTAATCCGCTCCCTTAGACGCAAGCCGAAGGGCGGCCCCCGCATGTCGTTTGCTGCGGTGGCGGAGAAGCTCAATCAGGATGCAGTGCCAACACGCACGGGGAAGCCGTGGCATCCCGAAGTAGTTCGCAGGCTGTTAGGCGGCGAGAGGTAAAATCCTCAAATGTTAGGCTGCCATCGCATTCGGTGACTTTTCGGTTACCACCCTGTCGAAAAGTCACCCACCAAATCCAATCTAACTCATTGAAAATCAACTGGAGCCGCTGGTCGGATTTGAACCGACGACCTGCTCATTACGAATGAGCTGCTCTACCCCTGAGCTACAGCGGCGTCTCCTTGCGGAACGGGCGGGAATGAAACAGAGCGCGGCGGGTCCGGCAAGCGGATTTGCGGCCCGCGTCACCTTCAGTAAACATCGCGCAGGTAGCGCTTGTCCTTCTTGAGCTGGTTCACGAAGGCAGCGGCATCGTCCTTCGAGAGACCGCCGTGCTGCTCGGCGATGGTGTGCAGCGCGGCATCCACGTCCTTCGCCATGCGCGAGGCATCGCCGCAGACGTAGAAGGCGGCACCGTCCTGGAACCACTTCCAGAGTTCCGCGCCCTGCTGGATCATCAGGTTCTGCACGTAGATCTTCTCCTTCTGGTCGCGGGACCAAGCGAGGTCGAGGCGCTGTAGCGAACCTTCCTTCTGGAAGGCGGTGAGTTCCTCTGCGTAGAGAAAATCGGTGGCGCTGTAGGGATTGCCAAAGAAGAGCCAGTTCGCACCCTTCGCCCCGGTGATCTTGCGCTCTTCCAGGAAGGCGCGGAAGGGTGCGATCCCGGTCCCGGGACCGACCATGATGACCGGCGTATCGCCGTTCTCCGGCAGTCGGAAGGCCTTGTTCACGTGGACGAATACGCCCGGCTTGAGGCCCTCCGCGCGGTCGGCGAGGAAGGTCGAGCAGATCCCGCCGCGCTGGCGACCGTAGGTGTTGTAGCGCACGATGCCGACGCAGAGATGCACCTCGCCGGGATGGGCCTTCGGGCTGGAAGCGATCGAGTAGAGCCGCGGCTGCAGCTTCTTGAGCACGCCGACGAAGTCCTCCGCATCCGTGAAATCCGCCGGGTGATCGATCACCAGATCGATCAGGTCGCGGCCCCAGCAGAAATCGTCCCAAGCCTTCTTGTCATCCGCCGTCACCAGCGAGCGCAGGAAGGGCGAGCCGCTCTTGGCCTGCCATTTCTGGATCAAGGACTTGTTCAGGTTTCCGATGTCGTAGTGACGGATCAGTGCGTCGCGCAAATCGGCTTCGCCTCCATCGGGCAAGGGCACGCTGACCTTCGCATTGAAAGGCAGGGCCGCCAGGATCTCGTCCACCACCGCCGGCGGGTTTTCCGGGAACACGCCGAGAGCATCGCCCACCTCGTATTCCAAGCCCGAACCTTCGAGCGAGAGCGCCACATGGTGCGTCTGCTTTTCGCCCGGACCGTTCAGGTTGTAGTTGGTGATGATCGCGGAGGGGAAAGGATTCTTCTTTGAAAATCCGGTGTCCACCTGCTCGACGGCGGCAGCGGCGCCGTTCGAGGAAACCGCACCGGCCGGTGCCAGCACGGAGAGGATACCGTCGGACCACTGCTTGAAGGGACCGTCGTAATCGACATCGCTATCGATGCGCTGGAAAATCCGGCTGGCGCCGAGCTGCTCGAGACGGGTGTCGAAATCGACCCCGCACTTGCAGAAGTCCGGGTAGTTCGTGTCGCCGAGCGCGAGCACCGAGAAGCTCACCCCTTCCAAACGCGGGGCGGCATCGCTGCGGATCCAGTGGTAGAGCTCCGCCGCATTGTCCGGCGGCTCGCCATCGCCATAGGTCGAGGTGATCACCAGCAGGTTCTTCTCCTGCGGCAGGCGGGCGCGATCATAGGCCGCCATGTCGAAGACTTCCGGCTCGAAGTTGCCCTTCTTGAGGCTCTTCACGAGCTTCTTCGCCAAACCTTCCGAATTCCCGGTTTGGGAACCCCAGAGGATCGTCACCGGGACGGCCGGGCCGGATGGCGCGGAGGCTGCCGCAGCGGCAGCACCGGTCAAAAGATTGGAAAGAAATTGGCCGAGCCAAGCGCGTTGCTCAGTGGAAAAGGGCGCGTCTTCGGGGATCTGGATAAAAGAGGACATTGAAACGGAAGGCCCCCCGGGCCGGGGGGCGGGAACATGATGGCGGGCGCGGGCGCGTTCAAGCGCGTTTCATGCCACCGGGCATCCGGCACGATTCGTTCGATGAAAGCATAAGGTGAAGCCCGTTCATGGCAAATCCGCCATCAAACCACTTCGAGCCCGTCGCGGCAATGATCCCGCTCATGGGAGCTTTTCCCGGATTCAGTAGCTATCCCCCACTTCGCCGTCCGGATAGAGCTGGTGATACTTGATTGCTTCCACCGCCACGGCGGCCGCCGTGCCGAAAATGGTCTCTTCGGTCGCCGTCCGCGGCACCTGCGCACAAGGCCGCGCCAAGCCCGCCAGGATCTGGCCGTAGTTGATCGCGCCGGCGCAGTGCTGCAGGAGTTTCAGGGAAATGTGCGCGGCATCCAGATTCGGGAAGACCAGCACATCCGCCGGCTCCCGCTTTTCGGCATTCGGCAGTTTGATCTCGGCAGCCGCCGGGTCGAGCGCCACGTCCGCCTGGACTTCGCCGATGATCGAGAAGTCGAGGTACGCCTCCTTCGCCTTTTCCACGGCGAGTGCCGTGGCGGCCGCCATCTTGCGGGCTTCCTCGGTCCCCGCGGAACCCTTCGTGGAGTGACTCAACAGCGCAATCCGCGGCTCCCGGCCGAGGAAATGCTTGGCCAGCTTGCCCGTTTCCAAGGCGATTGCTGCAAGCTGGTCCACGGTCGGCTGAGGGAGCAACCCGCAATCCGCGAGGAAGAGCACGCCGTTCGAGCCGAAATTCTTCAAATGCGGGGCCACCAGCACCATCGCGCCGAACATCTTCGGCACGGTCGGCAGCGGCGGGATGGTATGCAGCAGCGCGCGGAAAAGCGTCGCGGGCAGGCTCTGGTTTCCCCCCACCAAGGCATCCGCCTGGCCGTACTGGACCATCATCGCGCCGAAATAATGGGGACGCGCCACCACGTCCGCGGGATCGGCCGCGCTAAGCTTGCGGTAGCGCTCGACCTTCGCGAAGCGTTGGCAAAACAGCCCGAAATCCGAGGATTTCGAGGGCTCGATCACGTTGACGAACTTGAGGCTCACCCCGTTCTCCGCCGCCAGACCCCGGATCGCCTCGCGGTTCCCCAGCAGCACCGGCACGGCAGCCTCGGCATCGACCAGCCGTTGGGCCGCGCGCAACACCCGCAGGTCCTCACCCTCGGTGAAAACGATACGCTTCGGGTGATTCCGCAGCTTCTGGATCTGGTATTCGGTGAATGGATTGCTCCCTGTGGAAGGGCTGGAAAGGTCGTTCGACATCGGAAATCCCGGCGGTGCTTGCGCGTGTCCCGCACTCTAGTATCCCTAACGAAAATCAAGCAACCCGAAACCCCGCCCGGTTCGTGCCCGCCGACTACCATACCCACACCCCCCTCTGCCGCCACGCCACCGGTACCCCGGAAGAATATATTGCCGCGGCCCTCGCCGCGGGCCTGACGGAGTACGGGATTTCCGACCACGCCCCGGCCCGGCCGGAGCCCTTCGACGACTGGCGGATGCTGGAATCCGACCTGCCCGCTTATTTCGAATGGATCGAGCGGGCTCGCGCCGCCGCCGGTTCCCTCCCGGTCCGGGCGGGAATGGAGTGCGACTGGCTGCCCGGTTGCGAGGGCTGGATCGAGGAGCTCGCAGGGCGCTATCCGTGGGACTACCTGATCGGGTCGGTCCACTACCTCGGATCCTGGGACTTCGATAACCCGAAATGGCTCGGGCGCTGGGCGGAATCCGATGTCGAACAGGTCTGGACGCTCTATTGGGAGGCCTACGCCGCGATGGCTCGCAGCCAACTCTTCGACATCCTCGGCCATCCGGACTTGGTGAAGAAATTCTCCCACCGTCCGGACGGCAACCTCGACCGCTTCTACGAACCGGCCGTTGCCGCCATCGCGGAGTCCGGCTCAGCCATCGAACTCAACACCGCCGGCTGGCATAAGCCCTGCGCCGAAGCCTATCCCCATCCCCGCTTTCTCGAACTGGCGAACCCGGCGGGGATTCCACTGGTAATCTCCTCCGACGCCCACGCGCCGGCGGAAGTTGCCCGCGACTTCTCCAAGGCGATCGCGTGGGCGCGGTCGGCAGGCTACCGCCAGACACTGAAATTCAAAGCGCGATACTCGACTTCAGAGTTGCTGACAAACGAATGATTGAATCGATTGATTCAATCAAGTTATCGCCAAACAACTCACAATCTATCCTATTGTCCTTCAGGCAGGTGTGAGCTGGATGGTGAAATTATTCACAATATAGGCGGGAGGTTTGCCTGATCCCGCCTCTAGGCCCTAATTGAATCCATGGCGGTGGTACTCTTGGTCGGAGCGACGGGCCTCGTTGGAGGAGAGGTGCTGAAGCTCCTGCTTGCGGACTCACGGGTCCGGCGGGTCGTGGCCCCTTCCCGGACTCCTTTGCCGTCCCATCCCCGCTTGGAGAACCCCGTCACCGCCCTCAAGCACCTCACCGGCGGCGAGTCGTGGTGGCGGGTCGATGCGGTGATCTGCGCTCTAGGGACCACGATTCGAAAAGCCGGATCGCAACCCGCCTTCCGCGAGGTGGACCATGATCTCCCGCTCCTCGTCGCAAAACACGCCAAGGCGGAAGGAGCCCGCAGCTATGCTTTCACCTCTTCGATCGGCGCGGACGCTCGCTCGGGCAATTTCTACCTGCGGACCAAAGGCGAGACGGAGCGCGACCTGGAGGCCTGCGGCTTTCCCTCGCTGACCATCGTCCGCCCGTCCGTCATCGGCGGCCCGCGAAAGGAGTCGAGACCGATGGAGAGGATCGCCATCGCCGTGATGCAAGCAGCCCGCCCGCTCGTGCCGCGCCGTTACCGGGTGGTTCCGGCAAGCAGCATTGCGCAAGCTCTTCTGGAAGGCGCGCTGGCCGGAATCCCGGGCCGGAAGATAATCGAATCGGAGGAAATCTGAGAGCCCTTCTCAGCCTCCCGGATAGGCGGCCATCAGGGCCTTCATTTCCGTCACCGCATGGGTGAATCCGACCCGCATCGCCCGCGAGACGATCGTGTGGCCGATGTTCAGTTCGGCGAGGTGCGGCACCGCAAAGAGCCGATGGATATTGTGGTAATTGATGCCGTGGCCGGCATTCACCTGCAGGCCCGTGCCGTAGCCGGCGATGGCCCCCTTCTTCAAACGTGCGATCTCCTGCTCCAACGCGTCCCCCGTGGCATTGGCGAAGCAGCCGGTGTGCAGTTCGATCATCTCGGCCCCCGTGGCTGCCGCCGCCTCGATCTGGTGCAGGTCCGGATCGATAAAGAGCGAGACGCGGATGCCGTGTTCGCGCAGCGTCGAAACGCAGGCCTTCACTTCCGCCAGACGACCGGCAACGTCCAAACCGCCCTCGGTGGTGACTTCCTCCCGGGTCTCCGGTACCAGGCACGCGAACTCCGGCTTCAACTCCAAGGCCAGCGCCGTCATTTCCGCCGTCACGCCCATTTCCAGATTGAGCGGCAGGGGGCAGGCCTTGCGAATCTCGAAGGCATCCCGGTCCTGCATGTGGCGGCGGTCCGCGCGCACGTGGATCGTGATCGAATCCGCCCCGCCCGCCTGGGCATCGAGCGCCGCCTGCAAGGGCGAGGGCTCCGCATTCGGAGAATCCGGCAGCAGCGCATAGCGCGCCTGCCGCAAGGTGGCGACGTGGTCGATATTGACGCCGAGAAGCATGCGGCTGCCATAACGCCGCCCTCCGGGTGCCGCACTGAAAAAATTCCGGCGCTTACCGGGCCATCGCCATTTGCCGGCGGCTCGCCCTGCTCGAAGCCGGGTGGCACGTCCA
>CBFGPU010000172.1:0-6208 GCA_965650715.1 uncultured Haloferula sp.
GATGGTGGAAGAGATTCGACACCGCAGCATCCACATCGGCCATCGTCGCGGTGCCCGTGTTCCCGGGGCTTGCCGTCCGCGCGGGCGTCGTCGCCCCGAGCAACAAGGTCTTCGGTCCCAGATCGTGCTCCGCATCCCAGCCCTTCATGGGCACTGTGAAGTCCCCGTCGTAGGCACCGAAGGTCACCGGCTGCCCGGTATAAAGCGCCCCGTACGAAAGCCCCGTGAACACCCGCGCGAACTCCGTGATGTTCGCGTTCGAGTAAGTCGCGATCGGTTGCCCGTCCTCACCAAGCATCCGCGTGCCATCCGGATTCAACATCCACAGCCCGATGCTGAAGAGCTGCATGATCTCCCGCGCATAGTTCTCATCCGGGAAAGTGTGCGTCACCGGGTTGGCCTTCCGGTTCGCGAGATGACTGAGGTAATTCCCCATGCAGGGATGCAGCGAGACATCCTTGAGCAGCGTTTCGAAGTTGCCGAAGCTGTTCTCCAACAGCTTGTCATAGAAGTGCACCATCCCGCGCGGCTCCACCGCCAACCGCTCCATCCGGTCGCCGATGACGAAAATCTGGCTCAACGCGAAGGCCACCCGCTGCCGGAGCGGATCCGGCAACTGCTCCTCGGTCGCATCCGGCCGGAGCTTCGGCAAGCCCATCGCCCGGCCCCACCATGCGTTCAGCTTCCGGTCGTTGTAGATCTGCGCGTCGTTCGGGCCGCTGGTCGGCTGCTCGAACTGCCACTCCATCATCGGCATCAACCGCCCGATCGGACGCGCCATCTGATCGTCGATCCAGCCCTCGATCCCCATCGCCATGACCTCCTCCACGTTCTCGGGAATCTGGTCCGCATCGCCCGCCGAATCCTGGTCCGGCCCAAATCCCGCCTGGATCAAGAAGCGCGCCGCTTCCTTCGCCGAAGGCAAACCCTCCGTCTGGTTCCGGATGGAAACACTCGCGCTGCTCGCCCCGCCCACGCTGTATCCTGGACCCGCCAGCGCGGTAAGCACGACGCTCTCCGTGCTTTCTCCACCATCGCCATCCGCCGTCGGCGAAATCTCCACGAATACCTCCCGCTGCCCCGCCGCGAAAGCAACCGCGGCTCCGGCCTCCGACGACACGTAGTCCACCCCCGCCGTTGCCGATCCGCCCATCGAAAAGTTCACCGTGAGCGGCCGCAGACCCCCGTTCCGCCGCAGCACCAGCACCGCCGGATCCGGCCACCCTTCCGCGCACGTATCGTCGTAGCACGAAACCGTGATCACGTTCGCGGCCGCAATCCCCGTCGCGATCCGCTGCGCATCCGTCTCCTCGTAGCGCCCCGTGCGATCGGTCGAGGGATCGAACCCGATCACCAGTTCCTCCCAATCGCTCGCCCCGTCCCCGTCGCTGTCCGCATCCGACACCTCCACTTTGAAGAACGCCCGCCCCGTCGCGGGTCCCAGCATGCGCACCAGAGGCACCCCGGTTCCCGGTATTCCCTGTTCCGCCGAGGACCACGCCGACAGGTCGCTACTACTACGAATCTCGTACCTTTTCCCCGCCAGCCCTTGCCATGAAAGCACCGGACCTCCCGTTCCATCCCGCGTCATCTCCGCCTTCGGCCGCGATTGCCCGATGAAGGGATTCGTCCCTGCCGTGCTCTCCAGCGCGTTCGTCCAGCCGTCGCCGTCCGCATCCGCGGCCGGCGGGAGCCCGGCGGCACCGAATACCATTTCCCAGACATCGCTCTGGGAGTTCCCGTTCCCATCCAGCGCAAACGCGGAAACGGGAAGGAGCACGACGAAGGCAGCGAGTGGCGAGAGCCCGGTCTTCATTGTGACACCAAGCCTGACTATCTTTAACAATAAAACAAGCCCGCTCCGCGTCTTCGGTATGCAAAAAAAGTGAATATATTCACCAAGAAATAAAACCTCGCTTTTCTATATGTAAGACATCGCGGCGCTCAAAGCGCCTCCGCCATCGAAAGCACCTCCGCGAATGGCCGGCTCTCCAGCAGCCCGAAGGCATCGTGACGACCCAGCCTCGCCCGCGTCACCGCCGGGCTCGTGATCCCGCACAGGAATCGCGCGAGTTGCCGCGGCGTCTTCAGCGCGGCATGCTTCTCATCCGCCAAGCTCCGGATCGCTCTCAACTCCTCATCCGTCGGTTCGTCACGCGAAGTCCGCGGCACCTGCCGTGGCGGAATCCCCCGGCACCGGTCGCAATGCCCGCACGGCTCCGCCAACGTCTCGCCGAAATGCGCCGTGACGAAACCCGTGATGCAGCCCGCCTGCTCGGCCAGCTCCACCACCTCGCGCAAGCGCTCCAGATCCGCCTCCTCGCGCCGCTTGAATTTTTCATCCAGCCGCCGCGCCAGATCATGCAGGTCGCCCGGATCCTTCTTGATCCGGTATCCCTGCCGCACTCCCGATTTCTTCAGGGCGATGTCGCCCGCCTCCTCCAGATACCCCAGTGCCGCCGTGATCCGCTGCGGATCCTCTCCCGTCTTCAAGGCCAGCTCCGGCACCTCGAAGGTGTACCAGCTCCGCCCCTCGCTCGCCGCCGCGAAGATCTTCCTCAAAAAGCCCTTACGGCGCTCATCGTACCCCGCGAGCATCGGCTCGAAGCCGCGCAGCAAGCGCGCCTGCCACGTCGACCAGAAAACCTTCGTCGCTTCGATCAAACCCTCCAGCTCCAGATACGTGAGCAGCGTGTTTACCACCAGCGGCCGGATGTCGTTCACGCCGGACAATTCATAGGTCGAAACGTCGAACTCCTTCCCCAACCGCAGAACGTGATCGACCAGATGTCGCACCGCCGCCGGCGAAGGCGTGTCGCCGTAGATGAAATTCTCCAGCGTCACCAG
Source organism: uncultured Haloferula sp. (assembly GCA_965650715.1). Taxonomy (GTDB): domain Bacteria; phylum Verrucomicrobiota; class Verrucomicrobiia; order Verrucomicrobiales; family Akkermansiaceae; genus Haloferula. Next base: position 2,848 of record CBFGPU010000172.1, read on the forward strand.
ATCGTCGCCACACGCGAGCAGTTCGCAGGCAGAGAGCTTGCCGTCGCGTCCCGCGCGCCCCGTCTCCTGCGTGTAGTTCTCCAGGCTCTTCGGCAGGTTGTAGTGATACACCGCGCGGATATCCGCCTTGTCGATTCCCATGCCGAAGGCGATCGTCGCCACGATCACGCGCGTCTTTCCCGCCATGAAGGCCTCCTGTGCATCCGCGCGGAATTCATCCGGCAGCCCCGCATGATAGGCTCGCGCCGCCAACCCGTTCTTCTGCAGGTAGGTCGCCACCTCCTCCGCCGTGTGCTGCAGCGTCACATACACCACCGCCGGTCCCTCGCTCTCGTGCAAGCGCCGGAGCAGATGCTCCTTCCGCCCCACCGCCGTGATCGGCGTCACCCGCAGATCCAGATTCGTCCGGTGGAAACTGAGCTGCACGTGATCCTCCTTCGCGATCTTGAAGGCCGTGCGGATATCCTTTGCCACCCCGGGCGTCGCCGTCGCCGTGAGGCACAGCACCCGCGGCACCTTCAGATCGCGGCACAGCTTCGCCAGCTTCAGATAGTCGGGCCGAAAGTTATGCCCCCACTCGGAAATGCAGTGAGCCTCGTCGATCGCCACCAGCGCGATCCGCAGCTTCTTCAAGCGCGCCCGGAAGCCCTCGTTCGAGAGCCGCTCGGGTGCGACATACAGAAGCTTCAACGACCCATCCGCCAGCGAACGGATCACCGCCTCATAGTCTTCCCGCTCCAGACTCGAATCCAATCTGGCCGCCGCCACCCCCTTCTCCCGCAGCGCGTCCACCTGATCCTTCATCAGCGCGATCAGCGGCGAAACCACCAGTGTAACCCCTTCCAGCACCAGCGCCGGAAGCTGATAGCACAACGACTTCCCCCCTCCAGTGGGAAACACCGCCAGCATCGAGCGCCCCGCCATCAGACCCTCCACCACCTCCCGCTGCCCGCCGCGGAATTCCCCGTGCCCGAAACGCGAGCGCAGCAGTTCAAGAGTGGAGTCGCAGGACACGCAGCGGACATGCCGCGCCGCGCCGCAAAGCACAAGCCCGGGAGCACCGGACTTGCCGCCCCGCCTCGAACCGTCCCATCCTCCCCGCATGCCGCGCTTCACCGCCAACGCCGACTACGAGGAAAAGGACACCAACCCGATCCGCCTCGAACCCGGGAACGAAGTCACCGTCGGCCCGGTCGACCGCGCCTGGCCCGGCTGGGTCTGGGCCGAGGATGACAAGGGCAACGACGGCTACGTCCCCGAAGAAATCCTCGAACCCCTCGGCGAAGGCCGCTTCGCCGCCATGGAAGCCTTCGACCCCAATGTCCTCGTGATCAGACGCGGCGACGAACTCGAGTCCCTCAAGCAGATCCACGGCTGGCACTGGTGCAGGAACGCCAGCGGCGAGGAAGGCTGGGTCGCCGGCTATCTGCTGCGCCCGGTCGCCTGAGCACCGGCCCGGCGTCCCTAGGCAGCGAACGCTCCTCGCGTCGCGCACCAAATATCCCGCCCGGAGTTGACGCCAGGCCTCGCGCGTGGAACAGGGAAAGCCACTGTCGCCCATGAACTCCATCCTGTCCCGCGCCGCCGTCTGCCTCCTGCCGCTGCTCTTCGCCAGCTGCGCCAGCGTCCCCGAACTCGGCGGGATGATGGACCGCGGCGGTACCCGCCATCGCAAGATCGTCGTAAAACTCCGGGAGCAAAAAGCCTACTTGTATCAGCACGACAAGCTCACGGCCGTGGCCCCCATCTCCTCCGGCCGCGAGGGCAAAGGCACCCCCACCGGGCGCTTCAGCGTCGTCGAAAAGGACGCCGACCACCGTTCCACCCTTTATGGCAACTACGTCTGCCGCGGCAAGGTGGTGAAAGAGAACATCGACATCCGCAAGGGCGGCCGTCCCCCCGGCTCCAAGTTCGAGGGGGTCCCCATGCCCTACTTCCTGCGCTTCACGGGAGCCTACGGGCTCCACGCCGGAAATGTTCCCGGCTACCCCGCCTCAAGCGGCTGTGTCCGCCTCCCCAAGCGCCACGCCAAGCGGTTCTATGATGCCGTCCGGGTCGGCACCCCAGTCCTGGTCCAGCGCTAAGCACCGGTGGCCCGCACCCGGCCCCCGTCTCCCCTTCCATCTTTCCCCTCGAAAAATAAACCCGTTCCGATATCCAATCCGCCGTGATTTCAACTCGCGGCGTCCTCTCCATCTCCCTCGCGCTGGCCTTTCAGCTCCCCTGCCGCGCTGAAGTCCGCGCCTGGACCAATACCGCGGGCCAAACCTTCCAAGCCGAATTCGTACGCCTCGACGGCACCAACGTCATCTTCGCCCTTGAAGGTGGCCGCACCTTCGTTTCCCCCCTTACCTCCCTCAGCGCCTCCGACCAAGCCGCGGCACGGCTCGCCTCCCAAGCCGCTCCCTCACAGCCCGCCCCCGCCCCTGCCAAGCCCGCGAATTTCGGCTACCCTTGGCCCCGCGAAGTCCGCGTGGACGGTTCCTCCCAGTCCCGCGTCGTCTCCGAAGACCCCAAAAAGGACATCTACATCTACGAAAGTCCGCACTACCGGTTCACCTGCGATGTCAGGCTGACCTCCGACGTCCTGCGGAATTTCGCCATGATGTTCGAGACCACCTGGCAGTACGCCGCCGGCATCCCCCTCGGTCTCGACGGCGGCACCCCACGCCAAGGTCGTCATGATATCGTGCTCTTCGGCAAGCCCGGCGCATACATCCAGGCCGGTGGCCCGCCCAACAGCGCCGCCTGCTACATCCCCTCGCGGGGCATCGTCCTTGCACCCGTCGAAAGCCTCGGACTCGTCAGGACGCCCACCGGTTTCAGCCTCGACACCACGAAGACCAACGACGTGCTCATCCACGAACTCGCCCACCAGCTCACTCCGCTTGCCTACTTGAAGCCGGGGAACAACGGCTGGTTCTCCGAAGGCCTGGCCGAATACATGGCCACCACCCCCTACAGTTGGGGTTACTTCCGCCCCGATCCGCACGGAAACGCCGTGCTCGCCTACGTCACCGCCCGCGGTGAAAAAGGAAAGGGCGGCCGGAATCTCGGCACCAGGTTCCGCGCCCCGCGCCTGCGGTATTTCCTCCAGATGCCCTACCGGGATTTCAGCGGCGCGAACGGAAATTTCAACTACGGGTTCGGCTTGCTCCTCACCCACTACTTCTGCCACATGGAAGGCGGCGGTCGAACCGCGCGCCTCTCCGCCTACCTCAAATCCCTCCGCGCCGGAGAGCCGGTCGAAACCGCCAACGCCGCCCTCCTTGGCGGCGGCACCTTTGAAAAACTCGAAGCCGAATTCGCCGACGCCTGGCGCAAGAAGGGCCTTGAGATTGTCTTCGAATAAGGGCCGGTC
>CBFGPU010000173.1:0-6191 GCA_965650715.1 uncultured Haloferula sp.
TGTGATCGTTTCCACCGGATCGCGCCCCGGATTCGAGACCACGTTTACGATATCCAGGACTTCCGAGGCACTCGGCACCGCGGCGGTCACGTCCGGGATCACCTTGAGCTTGCCACCCAGTTCGCAGACGAAAAGCCGCTGCGTGTCGCCCGGAGGGCTCGCGAAGCAGAGGGCCTTGGTGAAGGCCACGCCCGGGAACGCGGGCACCACCTGGATCGCCGTCGCGGGGGCTTCCAAAGGCATGTTCGGTGACACCGTCGCGATTCTCAGCTCGCTGGAAATCTGCACGGTGACCATTGTGGCGGGAGAAGTGCCGCCCTCGCCGGAAACCCGGTAGGTGAACGTCACCGAATCGTTCCCTCCGCCTGCATGGGCATACAGGATCCGTCCCTCCGCATCCACCGTGGCGCTACCGGCCGCAGGCGGCGTGACGATCTCGACCGAGGCCGGGTTGATCGCGCCCGTATCGTTGTCGAGCACCGCGAGCCGGACCTTCTGCCCGGCATGGATTGTCGCGCTGTCCGCCGTGGTGGCCGGCGGCGGGAAAACAACCGAAGCCCCGTTCGAGTGGCTCGCGAGTACTTCCCCGGCACTCAGCGCCGTGTCGTACATCCGCAGTTCGTCCACCGCCATGTTCGAGTTCATGTCCGCCGCCCACAGGGAACGCCCGATCCAGTTGTTCACGTCGGCCATGTCGGCCACGCGGTAAGGCAGGTCGATGCTCCCCTGAAGCTCGCCGTCCCGGTACCACTTCGCCTGGCACCCCGATGAACCCGATGCTCCCGCGCCGTCCTGCACCGTGAGCACGTAATGATGCTCGGTCCCCGCCGGCGTGCTGTCGGCCAGCCCGGTATCGAGCGTGATCACCGATCCCCCGCCCAAGCGCGACTCAAGCCGATGGTTCCCCAGGACGCCCGCGACGTTCAGCGAGAGCAGCAGGTTGTCCGAAGCGGTGAATCCGCCCGGAGCTGTCGGACCGTCGATGATCTCCCCGTTGGCCGCACCGCTGCCGCTCGTGAGGCTCGCACTGCCGAGGTCGAAGATCCGCTGCCAGTTCTTCGAGGAAAGCGGCGTGAGCCAAGCCTCCATGCTGAAGGACTTCGCGGAGGAAAAGATCCCGTTCGGCAGATCAATATAGGCCGATATGTCGTCCGCCGTCTGGTTGCCGTTCGTCGTTCCCGGCAGGACAAGCGCCGTCCCGTCAAGCGCCCCCCCGTTTCCCATCAAGGTCGCGATCTCGCCCGTGGCGCTGTCCACGAACGGCGTTCCCGGCGGAACCGCTCCCGCCGCCCCGTCGAAGGACCAGCGGTGCAGCGGAGCAGGCGCGGGCACCGGCGGCTCCGCCGGCCCCGAGTTCGGATCCGGCCCTGCCGTATAGCTCGCGAGCACTTCTCCCGCGCTGACCGCCCGGCGGTAGATCCTCAACTCGTCCAGCGCGAGATTGGAACAGGAGTCTCCGGAGTAGTTCGAACGCCCGATCCAGTTGTTCACGTCCTGCATCCCCGAGAGATGGAAATCGAGATCGAGGGTATTCTGCAGGACGCCATTGCGATACCAGCGGATCTGGCAGCCGTTCGCGCCGTAGGTCCCCACGCCGTCCTCCAGCACCAGCACGTAGTGATACTGCGTGCCCGCGGTCGTCGCCGCCGCGGAGTCGGTGAAGATCGCCGCACCATTGTCGATCTGACCTTCGAGCCGGTGCGTCCCGAGGTTGTTACCCACGTTCAGTGAAAGCACGAAGTTGTCGTAGCCCGCGAAGGCTCCCGGCGCCCCGCTGCCATCGATAATCTCCCCCGGCAGCGCGTTCGCGCCGCTCGTCACGTTCGTCCGCCCGAAGTCGAAGAGCCGCTGGTACGCCTTCGAGGAAAGCGGCGTGGCCCAAGCCTCCAGGGTGATGCTCGGCTGCGCGGAAATGATTCCGTTCGGCAGATCGAGATACGCCGAGATCGAAGCCGCCGACTGGTTCCCGCCGGTACTTCCCGGCAAGCGCAGGGCCGTGCCCGTGAGCGTGGCCCCGTTGCCCCGCAAGGTCGCCACCATGCCGCCCACGCTGTCGGTGAAGCTCAAGCCGGAGTCCACCGTCGAGTCGGCCCCGTCATTGAACACCCACAAGTGGTCCGGCACCGGAACAGGCTCCGGGTCCGGCGGCTCCGCCACGATCGTGTCGGGACCCGCCGCAAAATTCGCCGTGACCTCCGAGGTGCCCAGGACATGGTCATAGATCCGTAGTTCGTCGAACTCGGCATGCGCGTTTCGGTCGCCCGTCCACATCGAGCGCCCGAGCCAGTTGTTCACGTCCTCTAGACTCGAGAGGTGGAAGCTGACATCGCCGCTGCCTGCTTCCGCACCGTTGCGGTACCATGTGATCCTCCCACCCGCGGCCCCGAGATCCTCGGACGTCAGCACGTAGTGGTACTGCGTGCCCGCGATGGTCGCGAGCGCGGTGTCCACCGTCAGCTTGCTCCCGCCGTCCACAAGGGACTCCATGCGCTGGGCGTCCAGCGAGTCGCCGACGCAAAACGACAGGAACAGGTTGTCCGAGGCGCTCGTGGTTCCAGGCTGGGTACCATTGTCGATGATCTCGCCCGCTGCCCCGTCGCCGGATCCGGCACCCGTGATCCGGCCGAAATCGAAAACGCGCTCGTACGTCCGCACCGAAAGCGGGGTCGCCCAGATCTCCACCGACAGGTCGGTCTTTGCCGAAATCATCCCGTTCGGCAGATCCACGTAGCCCGAGATCGAATTGGCCGAGCGGTTGCCCGTCGTCGTGTTCGTGCCGAAGCTCCCTTGCAGCCTCACGCTCGTGCCCGTGAACTCGGAGAAGTTCCCCTGCACCGTGGCCACCGCTCCGGAAACGCTATCAGTCAGGACCGTCCCGTCGTTAGCGTCGCCGGCGGTATTGTTGAAGGACCAGCGATTCACCAGATCCGCCTGCAAGGGGGCAGCAACAGCCAGGCCGAGGCCAAGTGCCACGAGGCCGAGCCTGCTGCCCGGACGGGCACAAGAATCGATTGAGGAACTGGATCGCATGAACTCCGGGGAGGAAGTGAGACGACTCGGGCGCGACTGCGGATCAAGGTTTGGCAACGTCGCGGATACCGGCGATCTCCACCTGCTTGGTCGCCTCGTTCTCCGTGATCACCTGCAACACCCGCTTCTCGCCCGGATGCGGCCAGATCCCGGAACTAATCGCGGTCCAAGTCCCGTTCCGTTCGCAGAAAGCCTTCATGCCCGCCGCACCGGCATCACCCATCGGGGGTTTGGCGATCACCTTGGTCTCGCCCGGTTTGAACTCGTGCTTGTCGTTCTCCAGTTCAATCCGCACCGGCACCGAACTGAGGTTCACCACCTTGAAGGATCCACGGGGGAACTCCTTCGCGCTGGCGTCGATCACGGTCACCTTGCACTTCGGCTTGCCTTGGGATTCCGGGGCGAAGAACAAAATCAACGAAGCCGCCTTCGCCGGCAGTTCGCACTCGCCGATCACGTCCTCCTCGCTCTTCGCGCTCGCCGGATCGGACTTGGTGGTGAAAACCACCGGACCGCCCTTGGTCTCAAGCAGGTCGAACTGGTGATTGAGGAAGGTCTTCACCATCACCTTGCCGGCATTCGCACTGCCAGCGGCATCGTGAACATACAATTCCGCGGGAACCGCGCCGGCTTGCGAAGCGACCGCTCTCACGCGGCACTCGCCCTCGGCCTTCGCCGGGAGCGTACAGAAGGAAATCGCCGCCGCAAGCAGCGGGGCGGAAAGCAAGGTTTTCATGGGTTTGCAGGTTGGAAGAAAAACGCCGCGTCCCCGGGGAGGAACGCGGCGGCTGGAAAGTCAATTGTCGCGCACCGCGACATCGCGTATCCCTGCCAGCTCCACCTGGCGGGACCTGGGGTTGTCGAAGATGATCTGGATCACCCGCTTCTCCCCGGGATGGGTCCACACGCCCGCACCGACACGTTGCCACTCCTTGTCTTTCAGGGCGAAGGCCATCATCGACGATGAGTTGTTGTCACCGACCGGCTGATCCTTGATCAATTGGGTTTCCCCGCTCTTGAACTCGTAGTTGGTCTTCTCCAGCCGGATTCGCACCGGCGACTGGCTGAGGTTCATCACCTTGACCGAACCTCTAGGGAACGACCCGAGCGAATCCTCCATCGGCAACACCCGGTAGGCGGGATCGCCCGGACGACCGGTTCCCGGCAGGAAGATCAGGATCCCCTTCTTGAAACCCGACGGAAGCTTTGCCCTCGCGAGAACCTTCGCGGGATCCTTGGCGCTGGCCGGCTCGGAACTGTCGGTGAAAATCACCGTGTCCCCGCGGACCGGCATCAGGCTGAACTCGTGGTTCAAATAGGTCTTCACCTGAAACGGCACGCCGGGCAGCGGTGCCGCCACGCTCGGGTCATGGGCGAAAAGGCCCGTGATCGGCTTTTCCACCATGAAGGAGATGGCGCGAAGCTTCATCCCGGCATCCGGGGCGGGCGCGGGCGCCGGAGCCGGAGCGGGTTCCTGGGCGTGGACCGAAGGGGCCGCGAAACCGAGCAAGGCAATGAAGAAGAATCTTGGGATGTTCATTGGGCTGGTCGGAACGATCACACCTCTTCGGGAGAAAGCCAGCGGAAGGATGTGATATTGAAGCGCCGGCCGAACCGCTCGTTGGCGAGGCTCTGGAGATTCTCGGGCTTTACTTCCGGAGCATCCGAGGTGTCGAGATACTCGGGGAGGCGCTGGACGATGGCTTCGCACCACGCCTTCGCCACGATCTCGCCTTCGGGATTCTTCGATTCGCCGTAAGCACGAATCCGGAAGGTATCGCCGCGCACCGTGATCACCGGAGCCAGTGCCATGAGCACGTCACCCTGGGTCAGCATGGAGGGAGCACCGTCACCCGAAAAACCGGTCTTCGACGAATACCCCGAGCGTGCGGCCGGAGTAGCCAAACCGTTGAGCGCCGACGGATTCGCGGAGCCGGTGAGCTTCTTCGAGTCGACATTATGCGCATCGTCGTTGATCCTCGAGTCGCTGATCGCCTTCTGGATGATGCCTTCCATCACGTGCAGGGCGCTCGCGCCACCCAGACGGCGGTTGACGAATTCACCCAAGGTCAGCGAGGGTGCGCCATCTTCCGAGCCACGCTGGCGGATGCCCGCGACAATTCCAGTCGCAAGCTCTTCGATCTCGTCGTCCGTCAAGGCGCGGAACCCGGCCCAGCGAACCTGGCCCGCCACGTCAATGCCACCGCCGCCGCTGACCTGACCGTCACCGTAGATCGGCAGACCGAAGCGCGAGAAACCGGTCTTCCCGTTCGGGGAACGGTTGTCCATGTTCCAGCCGAGCAACTGCTCGTCGCGCAGCGAGGTCAACATCGCCTTCCACGCATCGATCGAGTCGGAATTCACGTTGAAAGGACCCTTGATCCCGAGCACGCTCGCCATCCGCTTGCTCAGCGTCGTGTCGTCCAGCGAGTCGAGCTCCTGTGCCTGCTCCTGATAGGATCCCTCGCCCGAAGGCAGCGGCGTGAAGCGGCTGTTCAACAGGCGGGTGTTCCCCTCGAAGAACTCCGTAAGCAAGGTCGTGCGGTCACGGCTGGGAAGCAGCGGGTTGTCCGAGAAGTTCGCCACCGTGGAGAAGAAGGTGCTGTCCCACAGTGCGTCGTTGAGCAGGTAGGTGTGGTCGAGCAGGACACCGCTCGATCCGGTCGTGCCGCCCGACAGGCCGCGGCTCACGCCACCGCTCGGCAGGAGCGGATGCGCCCGCGAATTGCCCAGCGGATGGGTCACGCGCGGCTGCGCGGCCGTGGCCACCAGGTTCGCCGGCACCAGGTCGCCGAGGCTCGCCGCCGGAAGCAGCGGAACGCGGAACATCGGGACGTTCGAGACGCCGCGGTTCGCGGTCGAGCTCGCCCCGTAGAAACCCTTCTTGGTCGTATTGTCGAACTCGATCCCCGGGGACTTGGCGAAGTCGGTCACTTCCTCGAATCGCACGTCATAGGCATCCAAGGCATTGCCGATCCGGTTCGTGTTCTGCTCCAGACCTTCCACCACCGGCTGGTTGTGCAGCCAGGGAGCGGCATTGTCCCACGTGTCCACCGTGGTTTTCGCCGCCATCGTCAGCAGCGCGAAGGGCGACTTGCCGCCCGGGGTCTTGTCCGCAGGCTGCTGGAGAATGTCGCCCACCTGGAAGACGCGGGAGATCG
>CBFGPU010000174.1:0-6190 GCA_965650715.1 uncultured Haloferula sp.
TGCCATCCCGGCCGCCGACCCCGGCCAGCATGTCCCGATCAATCTGGACGCCCTCTGCTGACCCGGCCCTGCTCTTGAGCGATCCGCCAGAGGTAACTTCCCAAAGGTCGTTGTTGTCTTCGGCCTTGTGTCGACAGAGAGCATTTTCCGCCCCTGCCCAAGGGCTGGGAATAGGCTCATGTGGTTGCAAATCAATGCAAAGCAATTGCATTGCGAAGTCGAAAGGGCATTTGCATCATGCCATATCGTCATTTTAATGGCACATATTTCAATTTTCTTGCCGATCACGGGCCAATTTGGATCAATGGTAGCGCGTTAGACCTCCCGTTCCTGGCATTTAAAAGATGTCCGGCGACCCTCCCCCGCAAAAAACCCACGCGGAAGGGTTTGGTTTAAACCCCGGAAAAACCCATGAAACCCAACTATCGGAACCGCTTCCTCGCGGCGCTGCGAGGTACCTCCGTGTCGTCGGCAATCGCTGCCGGCTTCATCGCCATCACTATCGTGCCCTCCCATTCCGCCACCCTGACCTGGGATATCTCGCCCGGGACGGTGGGGGCCGGGAACGGGACCATTACCGGCGGAGCCGGGAATTGGGACACCACTCCGACGCTCGGCAACTGGACCGCCGATGCCGGAGCCAACAACGTGGCATGGAACAACGCGACGCTGGACGGCGCGGTTTTCACCGGCACCGGCGGGACTGTCACCCAAGCCGGGGTGGCAGTGAACAACATCACCTTCAACAGCACCGGCTATACGGTGACCGGCGGCACACTGACGATGGGAGGTGCCGCACCAAAGATCACCACGAACTCCGACGCCACGGTTTCCTCGATCCTGGGCGGCACCGCGGGCCTGACCAAGGATGGCAGCGGCGTCCTGAGCATTCCCACCAAGGCCACCTACACGGGCGGAACAATCGTGAACGCCGGGGTGCTCAGCCTCACCGGCGGGGGCGGCGCGGGCGGCACGATCCGCGAGAGCGTGACGGTGAACAACGGGGCGATCCTGCGGATCAACACCGGTGACGCGACCGGCTACGGCACGGGCACGGACCGCCTCGCCACCATCAACATCAACCAGGGCAGCACGCTCAACATCAACGTCACCGCCAACCAGACCCTGGGCAATGCGGTGATCAACCTCAGTGGCGGCGCAATCACCGGGGTGAGCGGAAGCAACCTGGACTTCTTCCAGACGACTTCCGCGCTGAATTCGCTGGCATCGCCGGTCACTTCGACATCCAGCGGCACCAGGCTCCAGATCCGTCAGCCCGCCGGTCTGACCATCAATACCGCTGTCGGCACGACGCCCTCGGGCATCGATCTGGATATCAACTCGGTGATTTCGAACAACGGCAGCTTCACCACGGCCCCGCTGATCAAGGCGGGCAACGGCACCCTGAGGTTGAACGGCAGCAACACCTACACCGGCGCGACGAACGTGAATGCGGGAACGCTGATCCTCGGCGCGGCAGGGATCAGCCAGACCTCGGACTTCACGGTGAACAACGCGGGAACGGTGCTGCGCCTTTCCGCCACGGGGAAGACCTTGAAATCGCTGACGCTGAACACCGGCAGCACGCTCGACATCGCGGCGAACAAGACGGCGACCACCACGGTCACAAACGCGCTCACGACGTCCGGGACGGTCACATTGAGGCCGCTCTTCACCGATGTTCCCGGCCCGGGCGACATCTACAACCTCGTGACGGCAACTACCGCCACAAGCGGGGCCGCCTACACGGTGGATACCTCCGGCTTCGGTACCTCCCGGGTCACCGCCACGGCGGCGGCGGCCGGGAGCACGCTGCAGCTCACGGTCGGCACCGGAGCCGCCAACCTGATCTGGAACAACGACGCGGGGACCGGCATCTGGAACCTGAACGCGGCGGCGAACTTCGACAACGCCGGTTCGCCCGACGTGTTCAAGAGTTTGGACGGTGTGACCTTCAACGGCACGGCACCCGGCACGATCACGCTGGCGGGCGCGCTGGCACCCTCGCTGGTGACCGTCAACAGCAGCGCGGGAAGCGACTACACCTTCTCCGGCACCGGCTCGATCGCGAGCGGAGCCTTGGTGAAATCGGGCAGCTCCACGCTGACGGTGAACACTTCCAACACCCATGGCGGGACGACAATCAACGGCGGGGTCTTCAACGCGACCGCCTCCGCCGCGACGGGCAGCGGGACGACCACGGTAAACGGCGGCGTGCTGAACGCGAATGCCGCGGGGTCGGCGGGCGGCGGCGCGCTGACCTTGGCCGGAGGCACCTTGAACATCGGCAATGCCTCGGCCCTCGGGTCGGCGGGACTGACCTTGAACAGCGGGACCTTGGACAACACCACCGGCTCGGCCCTCAGCATCGCCAATCCGCAAACATGGAACGGTACCTTCGCCTTCACCGGGACGCAGAACCTTACCACCACGGGGGGGATAGCGTTGACCGGCAACTCGCAGGTCGGCGTGGATGCCGGGAGTTGGACCTCGAACGGGATCATCAGCGGGGCCTTCAACCTGACGAAGACCGGATCGGGCACGCTGCAGTTGAACGCCGCGAACACCTACAGCGGGACGACCACCGTGAACGGCGGGCGCCTGTGGGTCTCGAACACCCTGCGCAACACCTCGTCGCTCAGCGTGGGTAGCGGGGCGACCCTGGAACTGGGAGCGACCAACATCTTCGTGGGCGGACATGGCACCGCACTGCCGAATTCCAAGGTCATCACGGTGAACGGCGGGACGCTGCTGATGAACAACCTCACGGACCTCCGCTTCGGCAACGTGACGCTGAACAACGGCGCGACCTGGACTTCCAACCGGCCGCTCGCCAACTACGACGCGCTGCTCGCGAACACGGATGCAGGGGCGGCGACGGTCACGGTGGGCGGAACCGGTCCCTCGGTGATGAACGGGACCGGCGGCATCCACTTGCAAGGGGTGCAGAACTTCGCGGTGGCCGACACCACGGGCGGTCCCGGCTCCGACCTCGCGGTGGACATGGTCCTTGCCGGACCCGGCACCACCGGGGGCGCGGACGGCGGAGTCAACAAGACCGGCGCGGGCACGATGGTGCTCAATGGGATCAACACCTACGCCGGTGCAACCACCGTGAACGGCGGCACGCTGCAGATCGGTGCGACGGGCTCGGCCACCGCCTCCGACTTCACGGTGAACGGCTCCACGTTGCAGATCGACCAGACCGAGAAGACGCTGAAATCGCTGACGGTGACGGGCGGTTCCACGTTGGTCTTCGCGGCCCGCAAGCTGGAGTCCACCCGTGTGACCAACGTGCTGACGACTTCCGGCGCGATCACGCTCAAGCCTCTCTTCACGGACTCTCCGGTGACGGGAGATGTCTATGACATGATCGCCGCGAACAGCTTCACGGACGGAGCGACCTACACGGTGGACATGACCTCGCGAGGGGCCACCCGTGTCACCGCAACGGCGGCAGCGGACCTCGGCCAGTATCTGACGCTGACGATCGGCACCGGTGCCGCGGATCTTGTCTGGACGAACGCCGCGGCCACCGGCGTGTGGAACCACAACACCGACGCGAACTTCGACAACGCCGGCTCGCCAGACGTGTTCAAGACCTACGACGCGGTGACCTTCGGAAATACCGCCGCAGGCACGGTGAACCTCGCCGGGACTCTCTATCCGGGCACGGTGACGGTGGATAGCACGGCTGGAAACAACTACACCTTCGCGGGCAGCGGCACCTTGGGCGGCGGCACGCTGGTGAAGTCGGGTGATGCGACCCTGAACCTGACCACGGCGAACTCGCACGACGCGACCGTACTGAATGCCGGCACACTCAACGTCGCCCACGCGGGCGCGATGGGGAATGGAAGCCTCACCATCACCGGAGGAATTCTCAACAACGGCACCGGCGGGCCACTGGCGCTGACGAATTCCCAGGTGTGGGATGGCGTCGTGACTTTCACCGGTCCGGACCTCAGCTTCGGTGCCGCGGGCGTCTCCCTGCCGAACAGCTCGGAGGTGAACGTGGGCCCGAACAACCTGACGCTGGGTGGAGCGATCACCGGCGCGGGCGGGGCGACGCTGCTGAAGAAGGGGACCGGCACGCTGGCCCTCACCGGCACCGCGGTGGGCAACATCACCGGCGGAATCCAGGTGGATCAGGGAACGGTCGCGATCAACGCCGGCAGCGGAGCCGCCTCGGCCACCGTTGGAACCGGTGCCACCACGGCGCTGCTGACCTTGGACGGGAACCAGAACGTCAACCGTCTGGCCAACCTCGCCACGGTCCTGGTCGGAGGCAATGGCACGATGACGGTGAGCGGGGTGAACGCGGTCCCGAACCACGGGAACTCGTGCAACTTCACGGTCGAGGCGGGCGGCTTGCTCGCCTTCGTGAGCGGCGAGAGCGCGGCAACCGGAGCGGGGGTGGGCAGTCACCACCACATGGGCAGCCTGACTTTGAACGGAGGGACCTTATCGCTGCCTTATTCGGGTGCCGGCGGTTCCTACAACAACGAGAGCGTGCAGTTGAACGGCAACGTGATCACCGGTGGATCGGTTCCATCGACGATCAGCTTCGGTGCCGGTGCAACGACAGCCGAAAGCGGCGTGGCATTGAGCGGCGGCCTTACCCCGCACACTTTCACGGTGGCGGATGTCACCGGCGATGCCGCAGCCGACCTGACGGTGAGCGCCGAACTGGAGGACTCCGACGTGGCGGGCGGCTCGCTGGTGAAGGATGGCCCGGGCACGCTGGCGTTCACGGGGGCCTTCGTCCATAGTTATACCGGCTCGACGACCGTGAGTGCGGGCACGCTGGCGGCGGACGGCTCCATCGCCGGACCGCTGACGGTGGACGCTTCCGGAACGATCGCACCCGGGCCTGGCACCGCCACCTTCGGGGCCGGGCCGACCACCATCTCAGGCACCTATGCTTGCGACGTGAGCGGAGCGGACTGCGACACGCTGGCGGTGAACGGGGCACTCACGATCAGCGGTGGAACGCTGGCCGTCTCCGGCACGCTGACGCAACCGGTGTATGTAATCGCGAACTACACGGGGGCGGCTCCCGCGCCCTTCGCGACCGTGACCGGGCTGAGCGCGGGGTACACCGTGAACTACGCTTACAACGGTGGGACCGCCGTGGCGATCGTCTCGGGCACACCCTACACCAACTGGGAGACGGCCAACGGCATTGCCGGGGCCGGGGCGGAAGTGGACTCCGACGGCGACGGGATTGCCAACGGGATCGAGTTCGTGATCGGCGGGGATCCTTCCGGACCGGACTCGGAATCGAGCGCGCTGCTGCCGGTGATCTCAATGGATCCGACGTACCTGAACTTCATCTACCGGCGCAGGGACGACTCGGTGAGCTCGAATCCGGTGGTGGAGTTTGGCGGCGACCTGACCGGATGGACGGTCGCGGTGAACGGCCAGCCGGGAGGGACGCCGGTGATTATCCAAGAGACAAATGACCAGCACGGCGTGGGGACCGACTCGGTGACGGTGAGAATTCCGCGGGCGCTGGCGGCACCCGGGACGACGCTGTTCGCGCGGTTGAAGGTCACGCCGTGAGCTGAACGGGATCGATCACGCCCCTCGGGAGGAATCCCGAGGGGTTTTTCGTGTCCTCGGTCAGATTTGCCGAGCGCTCGGGCTCTCTCTTCGGGAAGGGGCAGCCCGGGGTGGTCATGCGGCAAGAGCGGTGGATGAGCCTTGCAACCGGTTTTTGAGAACCTCGAAAGGACCTGAGGTGATGCCATCGTCGCGGCGCGCCATCCGTACAGGAATTGAAAAGCCTCTCGCGCTAAAATTACTTTGCTTGAACTGACTGAGGAGATTGCTCGCTGCGTGAGGAGGACGCCTTGGAGCTTTCCGCCTTCGTAGAATTGCGGCTACCTCCGTCCGATTGATCATCCCAATCTCAGATTGAGGAATGGCTGGGCGGGATTCATGGATTCTGCTCTTGCCACTGCTCCAACTGCTCCCATCGTCATGATGGCAAATGCCCACTCCAGTCCGGGTTTCGACCATATCATCGTCGAAGCTACCGAGGTTCCGGCAATGTCCACTTTGACAGACGCGGGGCGGAGACCGCTCGGCTAGAAAATGGCAGCCACATCAGTTCAAATGTTCTTCGAATGGTGGAGAGAAGATCGACCAGTGCAGCAGAGCGAGAACAGATCCCAACAGGGCGACA